>DASXMT010000482.1:0-26570 GCA_036495505.1 Acidimicrobiales bacterium
GGGACAGGCGGGGTAGCCCCATGAGTACCGGCCCCCGCGGTACTTCTGACGGAACAGGCCGGTGAGTGAGGGGCCGTCCTCGTTGGCGAATCCCAGCTCCTCGCGGATGCGGTGGTGCCAGTACTCGGCCAGGGCCTCGGCCATCTCGACGCCGAGCCCGTGGAGGTAGAGGTAGTTCTGGTACTCGTCGGCGGCGAACAGCCGGGCCGTCTCCTCGGAGATGCGTGACCCCATGGTCACCACCTGGAAGCTGGCCCAGTCGGGCTCGCCCGAGTCAACGGGCCGGAAGAAGTCGCTGATGCACAGCCACGGCCCTTGGCTCTGGCGGGGGAAGGTGTACCGCATCCACTCCGAGTTCCGGTCTTCGTCCTTGAAGATCACCAAGTCGTTGCCATCGGCGTTGGCTGGGAAATGGCCCCAGGCCACCTGGGGGACCAGGAGCTGGCCGGCCTTGGCTTCGGCCATCTGGTCCCGCAGCAGCGATCGCACGCGATCCTTGAAGGCCGAGTCATCCTCACCGTTCTCGGGCCGATAGCCCCATTGGTTCCGGAACAGCGCCGTCTCGTTGATGTAGCTGGCGATGTCGTCGAGGGCGATTCCTTTGGCCACCCGGCTTCCGGTAAACGGTGGGGGGAACAAGGGGTTGTCGGCCGCCACCTCGGGCGACCTCGACGGCAATGTCTCGCCGCGCTCGGCCGCCTCTTTGGCCGCCGCGGCCCGCTGCTCGCTCTTACGCGGCGGCAGGTCGCGGCCTCCGAGGGCGCGACCGAAGTCGGGGTCGTCCTCCCCCGAGCGGCTCAGGTCAATGAGCCGGTCCATCGTCCGGAGCCCCTCGAAGGCGTCCTTGCCGTAGAAGAGCCGTCCGTCGTAGACGCCTCGGAGATCCCGCTCTACGTAGGTACGGGTGAGCGCGGCACCACCCAGGATCACCGGGACGTCCGACTTGCCCCGACGGTTCAGCTCCTCGAGGTTCTCCCGCATGATGAGGGTGGACTTCACCAGCAGGCCGCTCATGCCGATGGCATCGGCCTTGTGCTCATCGAGCGCCTGGAGCATCTCGGCGATGCCCACTTTGATGCCCAGGTTGTGGACGGTGTAGCCGTTGTTGGTCAGGATGATGTCGACCAGGTTCTTCCCGATGTCGTGGACATCGCCCTTCACCGTGGCCAGGACAATGGTGCCCTTGCCGCCTTGGTCGACTTTCTCAATGTGCGGTTCGAGGTAGGCCACCGCTGTCTTCATGGTCTCGGCCGATCCGAGGACGAAGGGCAGCTGCATCTCTCCCGACGCGAACAGCTCGCCCACCGTCTTCATCCCGGTCAGAAGGAAGTCGTTGACGATGACCAACGGGGTGTGCCCCCCGGCCATGGCCTCGTCCAAGTCGGCTTCGATCCCATTGCGGTCACCGTCGACGATGCGGTGCTCGAGCCGCTGCTCCACCGACCACCCGCTCCTGTCCTCTTGGACGGTGGCCGACGCCGCCGACTTGCCCTCGAACAGGGCGAGCAGCTCGGTCAGCGGGTCGTAGCCCTCCTTGCGGCGGTCGTAGATGAGGTCCAGGCACACCTCGCGGGCCCGCTCGTCCACCTTGGACAAGGGAAGGATCTTGGAGGCATGGACGATGGCTGCGTCCAGGCCCGCTTGCACGCACTCGTGCAGGAACACCGAGTTCAGTACCTGGCGGGCGGCCGGGTTGAGGCCGAACGAGACGTTGGACAGACCGAGAATGGTGTAGACGCCGGGCAGCTCGGCCTTGATCCGCCGGATGCCCTCGATGGTCTCGATGCCGTCCTTACGGCTCTCCTCCATGCCCGTCGACAGCGGAAGGGCCAGGGCGTCAAAGAGCAGGTCGGAGGGGCGCAGGCCATAGCGCTGGACGGCGATGTCGTGGATGGCCGTGGCCGCCCGCACCTTCCAGTCCGCCGTACGCGCCTGGCCCTCGGTGTCGATGCAGGTGCACACCAGGGCGGCGCCGAACTCCTTGGCCAAGGTCAAAAAGGCGTCCAGCCGGGTCCCGGGCTCGTCCCCGTCCTCCAGGTTGACCGAGTTGATGACGGCGCGACCGCCGATCCAGGACAGGGCGGTCTCCACTACAGGGGCCTCGGTGGAGTCCACCATCAGGGGGGCGGTGGACTGGGTGGCGAACCGGCTGGCGATGGCCTCCATGTCGGCCACGCCGTCGGCCCCCGTGTAGTCCACGCACACATCGATGAGGTGCGAGCCCTCTTTCACCTGGTCCCGGGCCATGGCCACGCAGGTGTCCCAGTCCTCGTCGAGCATGGCCTCGCGGAACTTCTTCGACCCGTTGGCGTTGGTCCGCTCCCCGACGACGAGGAACGAGGTGTCCTGGGTGAAGGGGACCTGGGTGTAGATGGACGCGGCGCCCGGATCGGGTTCGGGGGCGCGGGCTGCGGGGGTGAGCTGAGAGCAGGCCTCGACCACGGAGGCCAGGTGGGCCGGCGTGGTCCCGCAGCATCCGCCGATGACCGAGACGCCCAATTCGCTGACGAACTGTCGGTGGAAGTCGGCCAGTTGGTCGGGGGTGAGGTCGTAGTGCATGGCCCCGTCCACCACCGAGGGTAGACCGGCATTGGGCAGACAGGTGACGGGTATACCGGCATGGCCGGTCAGATGGCGCAGGGGATCGAACATCTCAGCTGGGCCAGTGGCGCAGTTCAGACCGATGAGGTCCACGTCCATGGCTTCGAGGGCGCACAGCGCGGCACCGATCTCCGTGCCCGGAAGCATGGTCCCGGTCAGCTCGATGGTCACCTGGGTCTGGATGGGTACCGAACGCCCGCTGGCGGTCATGGCCCGACGGGCGCCGTTGATCGCCGCCTTCGCCTGGAGCAGGTCGAACACCGTCTCGATGACCAGCAGGTCGACGCCTCCCTCCAGCAGGGCGCTCGCCTGTTCCTCGTAGGCATCGCGGAGCTCGGCGTAGCGGATCTGCCCGAGGGTGGGGAACTTGGTCCCGGGGCCGATGCTGCCCGCCACCCACCGGGGGCGCTCCGGGGTGGAGAAGTCGTCGGCTGCGTCCCGGGCCAGCCGGGCGGCGGCCAGGTTGAGCTCACGGACCCGGTCGCCCAGCCCGTACTCGGCCAGGACGGTGGAGAAACCGCCGAAGGTGTCGGTCTCCACGACGTCGCAACCGACCTCGAAGAACGATCGGTGGACCCGATCGACGGCATCGGGCCGGGTGATCACCAAGAGCTCATTGCAGCCCTCGAGATCGGGACCGCCGAAGTCATCGGCGGTCAGGTTGGCCATCTGCAGACTGGTGCCCATGGCACCGTCGAAGATCACGACTCGTTCGCTTACGGCGCGCAGGTAGCTGGATGCAGCAATCTGGTCGTTGGCCATGGCCGTCCAGGCTACCGGGCGCTGTCGGTCGACCCGCCTCGTCGCTCCCTCGTGGCTGGGTCCGTGGTTTGGCCTGGGCGATCGTCGCTTAGCATTCGACGGTGATGAGCACCCAACACCCGCCCCGTGACGTCTCGAGCGCCCTGTGGTGAGGATCTACACCAAGACGGGTGACGACGGCACCACCGGGCTGCTGTACGGCGGGCGGGTCCGCAAGGATTCCACCACCATGCAGGTCAACGGAGCCGTGGACGAGGCCCAGGCCATGATGGGACTGGCCCGGGCCGAAGCCGTACCCGATTCCGAGCTCGACGCCATGCTCGTCCGCTTGGAACGGGACCTCTACGTCCTCATGGCCGAGGTGGCGACCGACGTGTCCAAACGGGGCAAGCTCACGCCGGGCGCCACGCTGGTCACCGAAGAGATGGTGGCCTCGCTCGAGGTCCATATTGACGGGCTCATCGATCGGTTCGAGATGCCGGCGGAGTTCGTCGTGCCCGGAGCCAACCGCGTCTCGGCGGCGCTCGACGTGTCCCGCACGGTGGTGCGGCGGGCCGAGCGCCTGGTGGTGTCCGACCCGGTGGACGGATCACTGGTGGGTCGCTACCTCAACCGGTTGTCGGATCTCCTCTGGGCCATGGCCCGATGGACCGAGGGCGAGGACCATCTTCTGGCCCGAGGGGCCAACCCCCGGCGTCGCGGCGGCGCCCGTGTCCCGGCGGCATCAGGCCAGGACGACCAATCCGGGCAAGACGAACAGTCAGCACAGGACGGATAGCGAGAAGAAGGATGAGCATGCTGCAAATCGAAACTGCCCCGGCCGCGGAGCTGGAGACAGGCCTGACCGCCGTAGGCATCCCCGTGTTCAAGGGTGCGGATGGGCCGCATGTGGCAGCCGGCCTCCCTGCCTCCGTCGGGGGCGTCCAGCTACCGACCGACCTGGATGCGCCATGGCTCAAGCGCCAGGGCTTCACCGGCAAGGTGGGCCAGTCGGTCGTCCTGGGCAACGAGCCCGGCAACACGGCGACCGTGCTCTTGGGCCTCGGGGGTCACGACGACGCCACCGGCGATGACGAGGTCGAGGCGATCAGGCGCAGCGCTGCCGCCTTTGTCAGGTCGGCGGGCGAGGGCGGCGTGGGCGCACTGGTGATCCCCCCGGGTCTGGCCCTCGACCCCGCTGTGGTGGCCGCCGCCATGGCAGAGGGGGCCACGCTGGCCGCATACCGGTTCTCCACGTACCGGACGGGGGACAACCATGGCCGACTGGACCGCGTGATCCTCGCCGTGTCGGAGGGGGTTCCGTCTGACGCAGTGTCCGAGGGGGCGGGGCGCGGGTCCGACCTGGCCGCCTCGGTGTCGTTCGCACGCGATCTGGTCAACGAGCCCCCGAGCTCGCTGACCCCGAGCAAGCTGGCCCAGATCGTGTCCGATCGACTGGGCGAGCGTGCGGGCGTGACCGTCGAGGTATGGGATGAGGATCGCATCGTGGCCGAGCACCTGGGTGGGCTCCTCGGCGTGGCCCGGGGTTCCGACGAGCCCCCGCGCCTGGTCCGAGCCGAGTACACGCCGGCCGATCCGCTCGAGGTCGGCGGCCGGGTCCCTCATGTCGTGCTGGTGGGCAAGGGAATCACCTTTGATTCCGGCGGTCTGTCCCTGAAGTCGGCGGGGGGCATGGAGACGATGAAGACGGACATGGGTGGTGCCGCCGCCGTGCTGGCTGCCCTCGACGCCGTGGCCACCCTCGGGATCCGCCTCAAGGTGACCGTGCTCACACCGATGACCGAGAACATGCCGGGCGGCCGGGCCATCAAGCCGGGTGATGTCCTGACCGCTCGGAATGGCAAGACGATCGAGGTCCTCAACACCGATGCCGAGGGCCGGCTTGTGCTGGCCGACGCCCTCTCGCTGGCCGCCGAGCTCGAGCCCGATGCCATCATCGACCTGGCCACGCTGACCGGAGCTGCGGTCGTGGCCCTGGGCACCGGCATCGCCGCCATCCTGGGGAACGACGAGGTCCTGCAAGGTGAGCTGCAGAGTGCTTCGAAGCGGGCCGGCGAATCGCTGTGGCCGCTCCCGCTTCCCGACGAGTACCGCAGCCACATCGATTCCGAGGTAGCTGACATGAAGAACATCGGCCGAGCCGGGCAGGCCGGATCGATCTCCGCCGCGCTGCTGCTGCGCGAGTTCGTGGGGGATGTGCCCTGGGCCCATCTCGACATCGCCGGGCCGGCCCGTTCCGACGAGGACTCCCGCTATCTGTCCAAGGGCGGTACCGGATTTGGGGTGCGCACCCTGGTGGCCCTTCTGTCCTCGCCTGCATTCGCCGAGGCGCTGGGCCGCTCGGGCGACTGAAGTCCGGCTCGTTGATCCGGATACCTGCGCGCCGGACGAAGCAGCGTTCAGGCCAGCCGTTTCACATCCTGCTGGCTCCCTGGGCGGTCGATATCGCCGCCAACCTCCACGACCGGTTCGGCGAGGACGTGGACCTCCGGGTCGGGTTCGTGGACTTCCCAGCAGGGCAGCCTCGCGGTCGCGCCCTACCGCGGGAACGGCCACCGTTGCTCCCCGAGGAGATCGAGGCATGGGTCGACGAAGCCATCGTGGTCAGGAGCGCGGTGCTCCGAATGGAGGACTGTCTCTCTTCGCCGAATCGCTCGAGTGCTTGTCACACTGGTCGATGGCCCAGGCCGCCGACTCGAAGGCCAGCGACGGGTGGAAGCGCTGATCGCACAGCTGTCGCTCGATCCCTGATTGATCGCATCCCGATCGGGCCAACCGGACGGCGAGCTGACGCGCCCGCTGCCGCATCTGTTCGAACGGCGTCAGGCGCTGGTTCGCCTGCCATTGCCGATGGCTCTCCTGCAGCGATGGCGCCAGTCGCTGGACGTGCCGGAGGGCCAACGGCGGGATCCGAGTGCGTACGGCGAGACCCTCGGGCCCGTGGGGTCGTGCCAGCTCGAACTTGGTGAGCCGGTGCAAGGCCCGACGGAAGGGGGAGTTCTTGCCCATCCGGTCACCTAGGCCCAGGGCGTGGGCCGTGTCGGCCAGGTCGAGGACGAGCCCGTCAGGATGGGCCTCGAGCCCATAGCTCACCCGACGCAGGAGCCAGGTGGTCGAGGGGCCCAGGATGCCGAGCCAAAATTGCTCCACGTAGAGCGAGCAGGGGTGGACTCCGAGCGGGTCGGCAACCGGATCGAGCCACGGGACGACCCGCAGGCTCCCGACGGGGTCAGTGGTCGACCGGGGTGGGCCACGAACGACATCGGCGAGTGGTGGGATCTCCGTTGTCGGTGGAACGGCGGTCGATCGGACATCGTTGCTCGATCGGACACCGGTGGTGGATGGGGACATTGTCGCCTCCGAGGGCAAGTTGGGGTACGCAACCGGGACCCACTTCGTCGGGGACCGGCTGGCCTGAGCGCACCGAGCTGACCCCCACATGGTGGGACCACAACCTTGCTCGCCATCTGGTCGCCCACCTTGTCGGGGCTCTAGCTGGCCGGGCTCACCGAGCTCATGTTGAAGTCGGGTACCCGAAGCGGGGGCATGGCCGTCCGGTTGGCCCACTCGCCGTACTCACGCCCCAAAGAGCGAACGGTGCTGCCGGCCTCGGTCACTCGCCCGAGCAGGTCGACCGGGCTCTCGTTGAACCGGAAGTTGTTGACCGCACCCACCACCGATCCGTTTTCGACCAGGTACACGCCATCGCGGGTCAGGCCGGTCAGCAACAACGTTGCCGGGTCGACCTCCCGGATGTACCAGAGACAGGTGAGCACCAGGCCGCGTTCGGTGCCGGCCACCAGGTCCTCCACCGTGCCCGTTGCGCCCGGTAGCTCGAGGACCAGATTGTCGATGTCCGGCGTCACCGGCTGGCCCGACCGCGCCGCGCCGGCCCGGTGGTACCGCAGCCGAGCCAGCCGTCCCTCATCGATCCATGCGGTCGGAGAGAGGGCCAGCCCGTTGTCGAAGACCGATGAGTCGGCACTCGAGGCCTGTGCCACCACGAACGGCAAACAGGTGAGACCGGGCTCTGCGGGATCGCTCCGCAGCCGAAAAGGGAGGGGGGCCAGGACCTCACCCACCCTGGTGCGGCCGTGTGGGGCCGAGAACACGGTGCGGCCTTCTTCGGCTTCTTGTCCGCTCGCCGCACCCACCAGCCCGACCATCAGGTCGGCCACGGCCTCGGGAGGGAGGATCACCTCATACCGGCCGGCGTCGAGGTCGATACGCCGTGCCCCCCAGGCCAGCCGGCCCACCAGCCGTTCCTCCAGCTCGGCGATGGAGACGTCGGAGAAGTCGGCGGTGCCTGATCCCACCCAGGCCGAGTTGGATCCGTCGGCGCTGCGACCGACGAGGTGCAGCGCACCTGTGGGTTGGGCGTGTCGAAGGCGGAGGCCTGTCGAGGTGCCGAGATACACCGTCTCGATGGTGTGCTGGGCGAAACCGGCCAAGACCCGACCGCCCGCCTCGGCGCGGGTAAAGGCGGCACCGAGGCCGCCAAGCACGTCGCGAAGAACAGAGAGGTCGGTCTCCGCGGGGCCGCGGTCGAAGGGCACGGCCCTCGGAGCCTCCGGCGATGCCGGTCCCACCAGTGGTGCGGCATCCTCGGCGGTCGGGGATCCGGCCGCGTCGCGTTCTGACGCCGCCACCAGGTCGGCCACGTCAACCATGCCCCCGCGCCGAGCGATACCCGCCGCCACCCCGTCGTCGGCAGGGCGGAAGCTGATCACCGTGACCCGGCGGTCCCGGCGAAGACCATTGGTCGTCGTGGTGTTGTTGGCGAAGCGAACGTCGGCTTCGCTGGCGTCCTCCACGATCACCACGCAGTCCCCCCGGGCTGCTTCGAGCGCCTGGTCGATCACGTCTTGGGCCCGGGGGAGGCCCGAGGTCGTGGCCGGGTGATCGCGGCCCGGGCTCATCGGCCGGACTCCTCACGCGTGTTCAACACCGACACGTGGCGGATCAGCGCCGACGGACAGCCATGGCTCACCGCCGCCACCTGGCCGGGTTGACCCTTGCCGCAATTGAGGGCCCCGCCCAGCCGGTAGGTGTCCGTCCCGCCCACGGCCTCCATGGCACCCCAGAACTCGGTGGTGGTGGCCTGGTAGGCCACATCGCGAAGCTGCCCGGTGATCTGGCCGCTCTCGATCCGGTAGAAGCGTTGCCCGGTGAACTGGAAGTTGTAGCGCTGCATGTCGATGGACCAGCTCTTGTCGCCCATGATGTAGATGCCCTGCTCGACGCCGGCGATCAGGGCCTCGGTGCTGGGTCCGCGGCCCGGGGCGGGCTGAAGCGAGACGTTGGCCATCCGCTGGATGGGCGTGTGCAGGGGAGAGTCGGCAAAGGCACAGCCGTTGGAACGACCGAGTCCGCTGGCCTGGGCGATGGACCGGTCGAGCTGGTAACCGACCAGGACCCCGTCGCGGATGAGGTCGAAGGACTGGGCGGACACGCCCTCGTCGTCGATGGCCACCGTGGCCAGGCCGTGTTCCGCGGTGCGATCGCCGGTCACGTGCATGAGCTCGGATCCGTACTGCAGGGTGCCGAGCTTGTCGAAGGTGGCGAAGGAGGTGCCGGCATAAGCGGCCTCATAACCCATGGCCCGATCGAGCTCGGTGGCGTGACCGATGGACTCGTGGATGGTGAGCCACAGGTTGGTCGGGTCGATCACCAGGTCGAAACGGCCGGCCTCGACCGAGGGCGCGGCCAGCTTCTCGGCCAACAGCTCGGGGATGGCCGCCAGCTCCGCGTCCCAGTCCCAACCGACGCCCTCGACGTACTCCCAGCCGCGGCCCACAGGCGGGGCCAGGGTACGCATGGTCTCGAACCCCAGACCGTTGTCTCCGACAGCCATGGCCTCGACCGTCGGATGCATCCGGACCCGGTGCTGGGTCGCCTCGGTCCCCGACAGGTCGGCATAGTGCTTGGTCTCGCTCACTCCCATCATCGACGCGGTGACATGATCGATTCCCGGGGATCCCAGCAGCCGCGAGCTCCAGTCCTCCAAGCGGGCGACCTTGTCTGCCAACGGGACGCTCACCGGATCGACCCGGTACGGAGAGGACCACACGACGACACCATGAGCGGGCTCAGGAGCCAGCTCCACCGGCACCCGGACGGCCAGCGCCGTGGTCCGGGCGGCGTCGACGGCCTGGTCCACCAACCGCACCGCCGATTCGGGGGTCACCTCGACGGTGGCGGCGAAGCCCACGGCGCCGTCGTGCACGACCCGGACGCCCACCCCGACCTCGGTGTCATCGGCCGCCGTCTCCAGGCGGGAGTCGCGCAACCGCACTCCTTGGGTCCGGATCCGCTCGATCCGTATGTCGGCGTTGGCACATCCGAGGTGTTCGGCGCGCCCGAGGGCGGCCGCGGACACCGAGGTGAGGAGGGCGGGGTCGAAGCCGTCGGGATCGAGCTGGGTCACTAGGACCGCCGCGACGCGTCCCGGAGGAGCCGACCAGGCAGGGCTCCGGTCGATTTCCCATCGGCCAGCACCACCTGGCCCGCGACCACGGTGGCCTTGAACCCGACGGCGCCCTGGCGCAGTCGCCGCGCCCCGCCGGGCAGGTCGGTGACGACCTCGGGCATCGATGGGCCCACCGTGTCGGGATCGAAGACGTTGAGGTCGGCGACCATCCCCTGGCCGAGCCGTCCCCGGTCGGTGAATCCCCAAGCGTCGGCAGTGGCGCTGGTCAACATGCGGACGGCGTCTTCCAGGCTGAGGTCCTGTCGCTGCCGTACCCAATAGGCCAGCAGGTGGGTTTGGATCGAGCTGTCGATCACCTGGCTGACGTGCGCGCCCGAGTCCGAGAAGGTCATCACAGAGCGCTGATGGCGCAAGAAGGGCAGGATCAGCTCGGGGTCCTCAGGGGTGATCGGCTGGATGAACAGTTGCTGCAAGCCGGTCGAGACGGCGAGGTCGATCATGGCCTCGACCGGCGCCACGCCTCGTGCCGCTGCGACCTCGGCCACGGTGGCGTGAGGAGGAACGGGACCGTCCATGACATAGACGTGGTCGAAATCGGGGCGACGGGCCTCGGCCCCGATGGCCTCTCCGTACTGGCCGTGCTCGGCCGAGTGCACCAGGCGGGCCCGGACGCCCGGGTCAGCCAATGCGGCCAGCTGTTCGGCGGCCGGCCGCGACCGGACTTCGCTCCACTCGGGCAGATTGTCGAAGGGCAGCCTGGTTTGGAACGAGAGGAGGGTGGCGACGCCCCGGCAGTGGCTCTGGCCGAACATGGTGCCCCCCGCTGCGGCCACGTCGTCGATGAGCTCGAGGAGGTGCTCGTCGTACCCCCCGATCACTCCGAAGCTCACCGGTACCCCCGTGTCGAGGGCCAAGCCACCCAGGCGATCCAGGAACTCGGCTCTGGTCTCGGGGTCACGGGACCGGGCCGCCTGTTCCAGGGCCAGCTCGAAGACGCCCGCCCGTTCGCGGCCGAGCACGGCGACGAGGCGCTGCACCTCGGTCCAGCTGGCCAGCCGGCTGGCCACCGGTCGGTCGTCCGAGGTGGCGTGATTCCGGCTGCGTGAGGTGGTGAGCCCTATGGCGCCGGCCCGAATCGCCGATTCGAGCTCGACCTCCATGCGCCCGAGGTCGTCCTCGCTCGCTTCCTCCTCGAAGGCCCGCTCGCCCATGGCCCAGGTGCGGAGGGCCGAGTGGCCGACATAAGCGGCGTAGTTGATCCCCTTGGGCTGGCGGTCGACCTCGTCCAGGTACTCGGCGAATGTCTCCCAACCCCAGCTGATGCCGGCGGCCAGGGCGGCCGGAGAAATGTCCTCGGCCCGCTCCAGGTTCCTCACCACCAGTTCCCGGGCGTCGGATCGGACGGGGGCGAGGGAGAAACCGCAGTTGCCCATGACGACCGTGGTCACCCCGTGCCAGCACGAGCAGGTGCCCAGCGGGTCCCAGAGGACCTGCGCGTCCATATGGGTGTGGCCGTCGACGAATCCCGGGGTCACCACCTGCCCTTCGGCGTCGATCTCCATCGTGGCTCGCTCGGTGATCCGGCCGATCTCGGCGATGCGGTCTCCCGAGATGGCGACGTCGGCCCGGAACGACGGCCCTCCGGAACCGTCCACGACGGTGCCGTTCTTGATGACGAGGTCGTAAGCCAAGACAAGCCCCCAGGAGTGCGTTGGTCCAGGCGGCCACGCTATCCCAGGGTCGACCGGAGGGCCTTTCGGCGAGGGGCCAGGACCGACCGGGGCCTTTTTGGAATGGGCGGCCGAAGCCCGGGCGCAGGCGTCGGTCCTCTGGCCGGCGGATTGCGGTTCGTACCGAGCGTCGGGTTGGCGGTGGCGCCAAACGGGTCGGGTTGGCGGTGGCGCCAAACGGGTAGAACGCTTTGATGACAACTCAGACAGAATCCCTGGAGCGAGAGGTGAAGTTGGACGTCGGTCTGAGCTTCGAGGTTCCCGACCTGGACGGGGTGGTCGAGGGGGCCGTCGCCGACCGTCGTCCCCCTGTGGAGCTGGTGGCGACGTACTTCGACACGCCGGACCTCCGATTGCTGGAGCGGGGGATCACACTCCGCCGTCGACGGGACCGCACCGTCGGCGGCGAGGATCTGTGGACCCTCAAGCTCCCGAGCGGCAAGGCCACCGCCACACTCGATCGCACCGAGATCTCGTGGCCGGGGACCGAGCCCGAGGTTCCTGACGAGGCCAACCGGCTGCTGCGCGGCATCGTTCGCCACGCCACGTTGGCGGTGGTGGCCGAGCTGGAGACGACCCGGCAGCGGTTGGTGCTGAAGGATGCGGCGGGGATCACGCTGGGCGAGCTCGACGACGACACCGTGGCCGTCCACGGCGGCAGCCAGGACGGGCTGCGCTTCCGGCAGGTCGAGTTCGAGCTGGACCACGGCGAGGGCGCAGTGGTGGACGCCCTGGTGAAACGGCTGGGTGGCGCCGGAGCAGCCATCGACCACCGAGGGCCGAAGCTGGTCCAGGCGTTGGGGGTGGAGCCTGGGACCATGGGTGGTCCCTCGCATCCGGAGCTCAGCCGGCGCTCCCCGCTGGGCGACGTGGTCAAGGCATCCATAGCGGGTGCTCTGGACCGCATCCTCGACCATGAGTACGTCATCCGCCTGGGCCGCGGTGACGCGGAGGCCGTGCATCAGACCAGGGTGGCCACACGGCGCCTCCGTTCCGACCTCAAGACGTTCGACCTGGTGGTCGACCCGGTATGGCGGTCCCATACCCGTGCCGATCTCAAGTGGATAGCCGAGCGCCTCGGTGAGGTCCGCGACCTCGACGTCTTGGCCGGCCATCTCGAGTCGGAGCAGGGCCATGCTCCCCGGTCGGATTCCCGGCCCTTCGCTGAGCTCCAGCTCGATCTCAGTCGCCGGCGTGAGGTGGCCCACGCCGCCTTGCTCGAGGCCATGAACAGCGAGCGGTATCTGATCCTGCTCGACCGATTACACGCCGCGGCCGACTCACCACCCTTCGCCAACACCGCCCAATCGGGCAAGAAGCGGCCTCCGGGACCACACCCCGACGATCCGGCCAACGAGGTGTTGCCCAAGCTGGTCCGCCGCCCGTGGCGCAAACTGCGACAAGCGGTCCGGCACGCCGGGGCGCATCCGACCGACCAACAACTGCACCGGATCCGGATTCGGGCCAAGGGCCTGAGATATGCCGCCGAGGCGGCCACCCCGGTCATCAAAAAGCCGGCCAGACGGATGGCTACCGCAGCGGAGGCGCTCCAGACCGTTCTGGGCGACCAGCATGATGCGGTGACGGCCGAGGATTGGTTCCGACGTGAGGCCACGAACGGCTCGCCAGCGGTCGCGTTCTCCGCCGGCCAGCTCGTCACCGTGCAGCGGTACCGGCAGGCCCGATTGCGGCGTCAGTGGCGCAAGGCATGGGCCGCGGTGGACCGCAAGAAGGCTAGGCGGTGGCTGCGGTGAAGCTGCGGTGTACGGCTGCAGAATGGATGGCTGCAGGCGGTGGCTCCGGGGCTGCGGTGAGCAGGCCTACCAACGACCGCGGTGGACGGCCGCCTGAAAGGGCCGCCGCGCTCGATTGAGCGAGCTCGACGGCGGATCGGGTTCTGCCCCCTCGCCCAGAAGGACGGCTCCCATCCACGCAAGGCTCGGCGGGACACCCAACACGGAGCGCAGATCCTCTTCGCCACGGAAGTTCCCGAGAAACGCCGCGCCGATCTCCTCGTCGGCGGCTCGCAGCAACAACGTCATGGTGGCAAAGGCGATGTCGACGAACCAGAACGGGACGACCCAGGTGACATCGGTGCCGTCGGCCGGTGCCTTGTCCGGCTCCCGGTACCGGTTCAGGTACCGATCGGGGTCGGCGTAGGCCAGCACCACGACCGGGGCCCGTCGCAACCCCTCGTAGCGCCGAGAGTCCCTCCGCCACGCCTCGTCGGTGGTCGCATACCAATACTGGTCGGTCTGGGCCCGCCCCTCGAGGACGACGAACTCCAATCCCTGGGTGTTACCGGCGGACGGGGCACGCAGGGCGTCGGCCAGCAACCGGTCGACAAGGCCGTCGGGCAACGGGCTGCCGGAGAAATTGCGGGTCATCCGGCGACGGCGGATCGCCTCGGTCATCTCCATGCCCGAACGCTATCGGTGGGGTACCGGCCATGGCGATGTGGTTCGGAATGCGGCCGTGGCCGCCGCCGTTAGCCCGAAGCCGCGGCGGTGTCGGCCGCCACTTTCATAGCCGCCGCCACGGTCTGGGCCTGACGGAGGAGGTCGACCACCTGCTCGATAGCGGGCGCGACTTGCTGGTGGTGTTCACGAACGGTCGCCGCCAGTCGGGGCGCGCCGGCCAGGTCGAGCATCTCGGGCAACCGGTCCCGCAGGCGCCCGACGGTCCAGGCGATGGGGTCTCCCTCGGCGACCTCATCGATCCGGCAGATGAGGTTCTCCCCTTCGGCGGGGTTGATGTAGTGGTAGTGCGGTTCGCTCTCGAAGCAGTCGAACCGCAGGTACTCGAGCGAGTCAGCTGCATCGCAGACATGGACGGTGGCTCCGAAATCGTCGTAAGTCGTGCCGCTCGCATCGACAGAGGCCCCGGGGAGCGCCCGCAGGACCTCGTCGGTGAGTAGGCGTGACTCGATGACGAACGTGACCGGGCCCGCCTCGACGGGCACGCAGTGCTCGGGTACGGGTGGGATGGGCATGATGTCGAAGGAGATGCCCCGTTGATACGGATGCGTGTTGGTGGTCGTCATGGTTGCCCTGGTGCCCCTTTCGGGACCGGCGTCGTCCGGCCGTGGCTCGCTTTGAAGCGATCGTACTATTTGCACGGCGGAACATCTCAGCTGAAGATGGGGGACCGGGCGGTCGGGAGCCAGGAGAGCATCGTGTCGTCAGCGAGGGCAGGGTTTCGTAACATGGTCGATCCGGAGCTGGCTGCCGCCTACCGTGCCGCCGGGTGGTGGGGCGATCGGACGGTGGCGGACCTGGTGGCGCACCATGCCGCGGTGCGCCCCTCGGACCCGGCCGTGATCACCAGAGACGACCGGCTCACCTGGGCGGAGTACCACGGGGCCTCCGACCGTCTGGCGCGGTGCCTGGTGGGAGCGGGGCTCGAGCCCGGCGAGCGGGTGGCGGTCCTGTTGTCCGACGGTGGGTCCCCGCACGTGGCGCTGGTGGCCAACGAGAAGGCCGGTCTGGTCACGGTCGGGATCGGGGCCCGAGCCGGCGGCGCGGAGATCCGCCATCTCCTGGCCCATACCGGGTCGGTGGCCCTGGTCACGCACGCAGAACACCGGGGCACGAACATGTCCGATGTGTACGACGAGCTCCGGGCCGAGGGCCTTCCTCTCCGGGTTCACGTGGTCGTACCCGTGTTCGAGGCGGATGCGGCGGCCCCGATCCTGATCAACGGGGGGGAGGGGGATCGCGGCCCGTCCGAGGCGCCGAGCGGGTTCTTCGACGATCGCCGGCTCGGACCCGACGACCTGTTCCTGATCAACTCCACCTCGGGGACCACCGGGATGCCCAAGTGCGTCATGCACACCCAGAACTCGAAGTTGTACATGGCCCAGCAGGCTCGTGAGGTGGCCCAGCTGGGCAACAGCGAGGTCGTGATGGGCTTGGCCCCCATGCCCTTCGGCTTCGGCCTGTTCTCCACCCACTTCGTGGCCACCCTTGTCGGGGCGCCCGCAGTTGTCACCGATCGGTTCACGGCCGAGTCCGCCCTGGAGCTCATCGAGCGGGAACAAGCCACCGTGCTGTTCTGTGTGAGCACCCAGTTCAAGATGATGCTGCATGCCGAAACGATGGCGACCCGGGACCTCTCGTCGCTGCGAGTCATGTTCACCGGCGGCGAAATGATCCCCTACGAGGCCGCTCGGGATTTCGAGGAACGAACCGGTGCGCTCGTCTTGAACTTCTACGGCTCCAACGAGAGCGGGCTGGCCACCGGTACCCGGGTCGGCGATCCCAAGGAAGTGCGCCTGCGGACCGGCGGCAGCGGCCTCTCGGGGACAGAGGTTCGCCTCTTCGACAACGGTGTCGATGTCACAGGCACGGGGCGAGGCCAGCCCGGAAGCCGCGGACCGGCACTCTGTCTCGGCTACTACGACGATCCGGATGCCAACGCCGAACTGTTCACCCGCGATGGGTTCGTTCTGCACGCGGACATCGTGACCATCGACGATCAGGGCTACCTCACCGTCGTGGGGCGCAAGTCCGAGATCATCATCCGGGGCGGGAAGAACATCTCCGCCGCGGCCGTCGAGGACGCGGTGTCGGCCCATCCCTCCGTCGTGCTGGCCGCGGCGGTCCCGATGCCCGATCCGCTGTTCGGCGAGCGAGTGTGCGCCTACGTGGAGCTCCGCCCAGGTGAGTACCTGACTCTGGACGAGCTGGTCGACTTCCTGGCCGGACAGGGGACCTCGAAGGAGAACTATCCCGAGCATCTGGTCGTGCTGGCGCAGCTTCCCCGCTCGTCGGGGGGCAAGGTGGCCAAGGGCCAGTTGACCGCTGACGCCCGTGCGCTGGCCATCGAGGCGCCGACCATCAGCAGCTAGTCCATCGCCAACAAAGGAGCATGCCATGCTGTCTATCGAGGACCTCCTGGCCAACTCGGAGTGGACCACAGCGGGCAAGGGCGGACCCCGGTCGGTCACCTTTCTACCCGAGCCGCCCCGGGCCGATCGGAAGTACACCGTCATCTCGGCCGACGATCACATCGTGGAGCCCCCGCACGTCTTCGAGGGTCGTGTCGAGAAGAAGTTCGCCGATCGCGTCCCGCGCGTCATCCAGAAGGAGGACGGCACGGAGACGTGGGTCTACGACGGAACGGAGCTGCCCAATGTCGGGTTCAATGCCGTCGTCGGTCGACCGGTCGACGAGTGGCGGATGGAGCCGACCCGCTTCGACGAGATGCGCGCAGGAGCATGGGACATCCATCAGCGCATCGCCGACATGGATCTCAACGGGATCTATGCATCGCTGAACTTTCCCTCCTTCCTCCCGGGCTTTGCCGGTCAGCGACTCCAGCAGGTCACCCCCGACCCCGAGCTGGCCATGGCCGCCGTTCGGGCCTGGAACGACTGGCACCTGGAGGAGTGGGCGGGCACGTACCCGGACCGGATCATCCCCTGCCAGCTCCCCTGGCTGCTGGACGCCGACGTCGGCGCCGAGATGATCCGTCAGAACGCCGACCGGGGGTTCAGGGCCGTTTCCTTCAGCGAGGAGCCCAGCCGCTTGGGCTTCCCGACGATCCACTCGGGCTATTGGGACCCGTTTCTACGTGCCTGCGAGGAAACGGGAACGGTGATCAATCTGCACATCGGCTCGTCGGGCTCGTCGCCGGCGACCACCGCCGACGCACCGCCGGACGTCGCCGGCGTCCTCTTCTTCGCCTATGCCATCTCTGCCGCAGTGGACTGGCTCTTCTCGTTGGCCCCGGTGCGGTACCCGGAACTGAAGATCTGCCTCTCCGAAGGAGGCATCGGGTGGGTGCCCGCGTTGCTCGATCGTCTCGATCACATGGGCACGTACAGCCAGATGTACGGAACGTGGCACTCCGACCTGACTCCGTCGGAGGTCCTGCGCCGCAATTTCTGGTTCTGTGCCGTTGAGGATCAGTCGACGTTCGCCCTGCGGGACCGGATCGGAGTTGACCACATCCTCTTGGAGTCCGACTATCCCCACTGCGACTCAACCTGGCCGAATACGCAGCGAGTGATCGAGGAGGAGATCGGAGGGCTGCCGGCTGCCGATATCAGGAAGATGACCTGGGAGAACGCCTCCATTCTCTATCACCACCCGGTTCCAGAGGCCGTCCAGCAGTCGCCGGACGCCTACTGATCCGCCCCCGGCCCAGCCCCTGGCCCCGATCGGTGACAGCCCCGTCGGAGGATTCTTCCCGGGCCGTCGAGCCGCTGGACAAAGTTCGTTCTGAAAATCTAGACTCGTGTTCTGAGGAACGGGCGCGATCGGCCCGAGTAGGCCCGCGGGGGGAGGCCCATGGAACGCGAGCTGATGATGACCGGCATCGGTGGCCAGGGGGTGCAGCTGGCCGCACAGCTACTGGCCCGGGCGGCGGTGGCCGAGGGCCGCGAGGTGATGCTGTTCGGCAGCTATGGAGGCATGATGCGCGGCGGCAATACCGATGCCACCTTGGTGGTGGGCGATGGCCCCATCGAGACACCGCCGACCATCGCCCACTCCTGGTCGGCAGTGGTGATGCATCACGACTACTGGGACTGGGTTCACCAACGCCTGCAGCCCAACGCCGTGGTGCTGGTCAACACCACGGTGTTCAACGTGTCCGTCGATTGGTCGCCGTACCGGCTCGTCGAGGTCCCGGCCACCGATGCGGCCGTCGACGTGGGTTACGTCCATGCGGCCTCGATGGTGATGATCGGCGCCTACGCCGCGGCCACCGGTCTGGTGGGACTCGGGTCACTGATCGAGGCGGTGGAACGGTCTCTGCCCTCGTACCGCGCTCAGCATCGTGCCCGCAATGTGACTGCATTGGAGGCGGGACACGGGCTGGTGACCGCCGGCATTGCGCCGGCCTGGCTCGCCGCCGATGACGCGTCAGTGCCCGTAGCCTCGGGTGCCCCGTCATGACCGCGAGCGAGGTGGTCAGCCGGGGCACGCTGGTCATCGACGTCGAGGCGTGCAAGGGCTGCGATCTGTGCATCGACGCCTGCCCGCCCAACGTCCTGGTCATGACCACGCACCAGGTCAATACGCGTGGCTATCGCTACCCCGAGCTGATGCCGGGCTGCACCGGTTGCAAGGCGTGCGCCCAGGTCTGCCCGGACTTCGTGTTCCAGGTCTACAAGTACGACACCCCCCTGGTTCGGATGGTCGACGACTTCCTCGACGGTGACGGTGGGCGAGACGGTCAGGAGGGGGAATGACCCGAGTCCTCATGGAGGGCTCCGAGGCGATCGCCGAGGCCATGGTGGTGGCAGGGTGCCGTTTCTTCGCCGGGTACCCGATGACGCCGTTCACCGAGGTGCTCGAGCACATGGCCCGGAAGCTCCCTGCGCACGGCGGCGTGTGCATGAACGCCGAGAGCGAGCTCGAGGCGGTGGGCATGGCGTGGGGAGCAGCCGCCACCGGGACTCCCGCAGCCACGGGATCGGTAGGTCAGGGCCTCTCGCTCATGCAGGAGTCCCTGTCTGAGATCACCCTGGCTCGGATCCCGCTCGTCGTGCTCAACATGTCCCGGGGCCAGAGCGACTACTACCAGGCGACGAGGGGAGGCGGCCACGGTGACTACCGGCACCTGGTGCTGGCCCCCATGGACGTCCCCGAGGCGGTGGAGTTGGTACAGCTGGCATTCCACTGGTCCGAGAAGTGGCGAAACCCGGTCCTGGTCTTCGGCGACTACTACCTGGCCCACGTGTACCAGTCGGTGGACGTCGAGCCGATCGACTTCGGACCCCGACCCCCCCGGTCCTGGGCCCTGGATGGTTCCTCCGGCGGCTCGGGCCGGGCCAAGCTCCTGTCGCCGCTGGGCGACGTGAAACAGCGCGACGACGTGGGCTACGACCTCGAGGACTACTACCGACGGCGTGCCGTGGAAACGGCGGCCATGGTCGAGGGCGAGCCTGCGTTGGTGGAGACCGGCTTCCTGGAAGGAGCCGAGGTGGTGGTCGTGGCCCACGGTACGCCGGGCAAGTACGTTCGCTTCGCCGTTCAAGCCATGCGAGCCGACGGGCTCCCTGTCGGTTTCGTCCGTCCCATCTCGTTGGTCCCCTTCCCGACGGACGAGGTGGCGGCCGCCTCGGCTCGGGCTCGGGTCGTGGCCGTCTATGAGAACAGCATGGGTCAGATGATCGATGACGTTCGGTTGGCTGTGTTGGGCCGGGCCCCGGTGCACTTCATCGGGGGCCTCACGATGGACAAGTCCGGTTTCGGGGTCGGACCGGACAACGATGTGCGTGTCATCCGCTCCCGCATCGAAGCGGTGTTGGTAGGAGAGCCCTCCGGCTCCTCGGGCTCGGTCCAAGGAGCGAACGCATGACGGCCGATCACCGAGCGATGGTCATACCCACGCAGCAACCGCCCGAGGAGCCGGCCTCGTTGGTGGACGACTTCACTCCCGAGCTCATCGACGTCGGTGCTCACCAGCTCTGCCCAGGGTGCGGTGAGCCCGTGGCCATGCGCTCCGTCCTCGAAGCGGTCGCAGACCTCGATGCCATCCAACGAGCCATTGCCGTCTTCGGCATCGGCTGTTACACCGCGTTCTCCAACAACTTGGACTGCGAGGTGCTTCAGGCATTGCACGGAAGGGCGCCGTCCCTGGCCACGGGCATTAAACGGGTCAAGCCGGACACACTGGCTTTCACCATCCAAGGCGATGGAGACATGGTCAACGAGGGGCTTCAGGAGGTCATCCACGCGGCGGCCAGGGGAGAGAACATCACCTGTTTCATGCTCAACAATGGTGTGTTCGGGGAGACCGGTGGCCATCTCACCGCCACCACCGTGCTGGGCCAGCGCACGAAGAACACCCTGGAGGGTCGGAACGCCAAGGACCACGGATACCCCATCCGGCTCAGTACTCTGCTGGCCCAGCTCGACGGGGCAACGTACGTGGCTCGGGCCGCGGTGAACAGCGCCGGCAACGTGGCCAAGGCCAAACGGATGATCAAGCGGGCCCTCGAGGTGCAGCTCCGGGGTGAGGGCTTCTCCTTCGTGGAGATCCTCACCATGTGCCCCACCGGGTGGTTCATCGAGACCCAGGAGGCACCCGACTACCTGACTGACAACCTGGCGGCGGTGCATGCCATCGGGGTGGTGAAGGACCAGCGGGCCTGAGCGATCGGGGGTCCGATCCTGTACAGCTCGGACACCTTGACGGCCCTGGTGGCCGACTATATGTTCTGAATCGACAGATCAACATTCTGGATGGTCGACATCGGGATGGTGAGACGTCACGTCGGGCGGGATGAAGGGGGAGGGATCATGGCAGAGCGAGTCCTCGGCGATATCGCCACCAACCTGCTGTTCGAGAACGACCGGGTGCGGGTGTGGGAGATGCGCCTTGACCCCGGCGACAGGAGCGCCGTCCACGAGCACAGCCTCGACTACGTCATGGTGCAGATCTCGGGCGACACCATGGCCGCGCAGATGGAGCCCGACTCCGGGGGCCCGTGGGGCGATCTGGGCACCGTGGAGGGTGATGTGTCACCCGGGAATGTGATCTATGCGGAGCGTGGGGGGATCGAGGCTGCGTTCAACAACGGGAAGCAGCCGTTCCACGAGATCGTGGTGGAACTCAAGGACTGAGGACCCGGGCCGAGGGACGCCAGAGCCTCATCGTTCGTCCACTCAACGTGTGGCCGAGAGCGTCTGGTCGGCACCGATGGCGCGGAGGCTGAAGGTCACGAGGTGCTCGATGTCGGCAGTGCTCGGTTTGGTGCCGGCCAGGATGTGCGACTCCATGACCGAGATGGCCAGTTGATAGATGACCAGTGCGTCGCGGCCGGGGTCTGAGTGGGCGACCAACCGGGCATCGGCCGCGGTGACGAGTGCGTCCCGGAGCAATTCCACCAGGACCTGGAAGGAGCTCCGCTGTTCGTCGGGGTACTGCTCGGCCAGGCGGTTGAGGCTGGTGAGGAAGGGCCGCGTCCGAGAAGCGGCAACCGGATCCACGGCTTGGGCCAGTACCCCCTCGATCCAGGCCCGGACTCGGCCCAGAGGATCGCCCGCCTTGTCCATTTGGTGGGCCAGGTAGCCGGCCAGACGGTGACGGCCGTCGGCCAGCAGCACCAGCAAGAGCTCGTCCTTCGACTCGAAGTGGCGGTAGAAGGCCTCGGTCGACAACCCGGCCTCGTCGAGGATGTCCCGCAGCCGGGGGTCCACCTTGCCCATCCGCTCCACCACGCGGTAGGCAGCCTCGATGATGCGGTCCACGTCCTCGGCTGCCGCCCGGTACCGGTCGGAGATGGCCCGCGTGATGGCCCGCTGCACGAGGGGCTGGTCGTGACGCGACAACTCGGGCACGGACGTACCGGCGTCGTCGTCGCCGCTCGATCGGGTCGTAGGTGGAGCCATCGGTGTCTTTCTGCGTGCTGACGTGGGTCATCGTACAGGCGGGGCCGTGGTGCCCCTTGTCCAGATCCCTATTCGCCAGGGAAGAATCATCGTGCCGAGAGTGAGCTAGTTGGGTGGCGTGGGTCCGGGTGGCCCGGAGGTCAAGCGCTCCACCAGGAGCCGGCGCTGAACCTGCTGGGTGGACGGTGTGCGGGGGATCGCATCTAGGGTGGCCACCCGCCGGGGATGCTTGAACGGGGCCAACCGGGTGCCGCAGTGGGCCCGGAGCTCGTCCACCGTGGGGGTGGCGTGCCCGGGACGGCTGACCACCACGGCACAGACGATCTCGCCCCAACGGGTGTCGGGCAACCCGACGATGGCGACGTCCTCTATCGCCGGGTGTTCTGCCAGCACCGCTTCCACTTCGGTCGGGGCCACCGACTCGCCGCCGGTGCGCACGACGTCCTTGGCTCGGCCCACGATGCTGAGATATCCGTCCTCGTCCACCTGGGCCAGGTCTCCGGTTCGGTACCAACCGTCCACCATCGCCGCATCGGTTGCCTCCTCGTCCTCGAAGTAGCCGTCGAACACCAAAGGGCCACGGACCAACAGCTCGCCGTCGGGAGCGATACGGACCTGGCACGAGGGTGCCGGGACCCCGCAGCTTCCCGGTTTGCGATGCACATCATGGTGGTCGAGCGACGCCACGCTGCCGGCCTCGGTTGATCCGTAGAAGACGCGGACGCACGCCGATGGCAGTGCCTCCTCGATGGCGGCCAGCAGTGCCAACGGCGTGGCTGAGGTACCGGTGTCGGCGAACCGGACCGAGGACAGGTCCAGGTCCCGACCTTCGCGTGTGCCCAGGTAATCGAGCATGCGGCGCCAGACGGCGGGGATGCAGTTGAGCCGTTCGGCCTTGTTGGCTACGACGGCGTTGCAGATGGAGGCGGCGTCAGCCGAAGCCAACAGGATCACGGCATCGCGCCCCTGCCACTGTTGCAACGCGATAGTCCACGCACCCATGTGGAACAACGGGAACGGGCAGACCATCGGGCCGCGGTGCTCCAAGAGGGCGCCGGGGTGGGTGCGGAGGAAGTTGACCCGGTGGGTGAGGATCGCACCCTTCGGCCGACCGGTGCTGCCACTGGTGAAGAAGATCACATGGGCGTCGTGCTCTGTCGGCTGTGGTCGGTTCGGCTCCCCGCTGTCTTCAGCGTCGGCCAGCCGGGTGAGCTCGGGCAGGCTGAGCAGCCGGGACCCGAGCCGCTCGGCCAGCTTGACGCCATCGGCACGGCGCTCGTCGTCCACCACCACCATGGATGGTCGCGCTGGTTCGATGACGGTCATGGCCTCGTCGAGGCTCAACGAGGCGTTGGTGGGCGCGAACACCACGCCGAGCTTCGCCGCGGCGGCGAATACGGGGACGAGCTCCAGCGCCGTGGCCGACCAGGTGACCAGCCGGTCGCCGCAACCCATGCCCCGGCGCACGAGTACGGCCGCAACCTGGTTGGCGCGTCGATTGAGTTGGTCGAACGTGAGCGCTTCGTCGCCCAGTACCGCGGCCGTCCGGTTGGGAACCGCCCGGGCGGCATTGACGAACACGGTGCCGATGCGCAGGTCGTGAGAATCCATCAGTATCCCGTGATGCTCCCTTGCCCGGGGAGAGCCCCCGAGCCAGGCCCCGGATCACGCCGGCCGGATGCGGGCGACGAGATCATCGCGCCGTGAAGCCGGCGTCAACGGGGAGAGCGACGCCGGTGATGTACCGGGCCATGTCCGATACGAGCCACAGCACTGCGTTGGTCACGTCGGCCGGCTCGATGAGGTCGACGGGGAGCGCATTCTGCATACCCGCTGCGGCCACCTCGGCGTTGTCGGCGATCCACTGCTGCATGACCGGGTTCACCACCATGAAGGTGTTGGTGCCGGTGGGATGAATGGTGTTGACGCGAATGGAGTGGGGGGCCAGTTCGAGGGCGAGCGCCCGCATCAGTCCGACGAGACCGTGCTTGCTGGCGACGTACGCTTCGCCGCCCGGGGTCCCATCGGCAAGAGCCTTGAGACCGGCGGTGGAGCTGGTGATGACGATCGAGCCGCCCCGGTTCCCCTTCTTGAGCGCCCGCTTTCCCACGTAGGTCGTGTTCCACACGCCGGTGAGGTTGACGCCGATGACATTGCCCCACGAGAGAGCGGGGTCGGCGACGGGTATCGACGACGGCGCGATTCCTGCGTTGGCCAGCACGATATCGAGCCGACCCAGTTCCTCCAAACCGCGATCCAGGGCGGCGGAGAGTGCATCGAGGTCACGAACGTCGGCCCGGTAGGCCACGATGCGACGGTGCTGGTCCTCGACCAAGCGCACCGTCTCATCAAGATCAGCTGCACTGGCAAGGGCATAGGAGACGGTGTCGATGTCCTCGCACAGGTCCACGGCGATGATGTCCACCCCGCGCTCGGCCAGGGCCACGGCGTGCGAGCGGCCCTGCCCGCGCGCCGCACCGGTGATAAAGGCAACTTTCCCCTCGAGATCTTCCACTCGACCCCTTCCCCTGCCGCCATTTCTCTTGACAGTGTTGGACGCTCACCCTACTGTGACTTTCGAGAATACGAATGTAATGTTCGAAATCTAGTTACCTGAGATGTGCCCGTCGTCCGCTAGGCAAGGGGCCCGCGCACACGGGGTGGCCATGAGCGGAGAGGGGGGCTCTGTGCCAATAGAACGAGCTCGCGGCCTCCTGTTGAAGCCGGCGAATTGTCGCATCTCATCTCTGCCTCGAAACCGACCGCTGCACGGTTGTCCGTCGCCCACGGGGCCGACACGGTGAGCGATGGACAGCGCCTTGTTCTGGCGCACGCCAGTGTCATCGATGGCGAGAACGCCCTCTCGGAGCGCACCGTCGTGATCGAGGGCTCCACGATCTCGGCGGTCAGCGACCAGGAGGTCTCGCCCCGGCCCGGCGATCAGGTGCACGACCTGACCGGGCGGACGGTGTTGCCCGGCTTGATGACCTGTCACTTCCACTCCACCTACCACGAGCTCGGTGCGAAGGCGACCCCGTTCGGGTACGAGTACCCGCCCGCCTACCAGGCCCTGCTCGGAGCCAAGCACCTGCGAGTAGCCCTGGAGTGTGGGTACACCAGTGCCATCAGCGCCGGCGCGGCAAACGAGGTGGACCCGTCGCTCAAGCGCGCCATCGACGACGGCCTGGTGCCCGGCCCCCGGTTCGTGCCCGGTAGCCGCGAGCTGAGCACCACCGGGCACAGCAACGACAACACCCCCTGGTACTGGAACCTGGCCGCGCCCGGCGCCGTGCGACTCTGTGACGGTGCGGACGGTTTCCGCCTCGGCATCCGTGAGGAGGTCAAACTGGGGGCCGAGATCATCAAGCTCTTCATCACCGGTGGACATGGGACCACCGCCCCCAAGGAAAGGATCGAACTGACCAGGGAGGAGCTCGCCGCCGCCATCGACACCGCCCACGATCGGGGGGTGTTGATCCGGGGCCATATCGCCAACAAGCGAGCGATGCTCCTGGCCATCGAGCTCGGTATCGACATCGTCGACCACGGTGACGAGATGGACGACGAGTGCATCGCCGCCCTGGTCGAGACGGGTACCTTCCTGGTGCCCAGCTTGTACTTCCCCAAGCATTTCATCGAGACGATGGGAACGGGCCTCGGTTTCTCCGAAGCCATGAAGGCCGACCTCGACTACTCGTACGAGGTGCTGCCCAAGGCCAACGCCGCCGGTGTGCGGATCCTGCTCGGCGATGACTACGGGGCAGTCGGATTCCCACACGGGCTCTACGGTCACGAGTTCGCGTTGTACGCCGACGAGATCGGCATTCCCGCTCTCGACGTCATCCGATGGGCGACCCGTCACGGGGCCGATCTCCTCGGGCGATCCGATCTCGGCACCGTGGCCGCCGGGGCCATCGCCGACCTCGTCGTGGTGGACGGCGACCCGCTCGCCTCGGTGACCCTCCTCGCCGATGCCGCCGCCCTCACCGTCATCAAGGACGGAGCCGTTGTCTCCGGCGCCCTTCCCGCGGGGCGGGCCGGTCGATGACGACACCGCGGCCCCTCAGTGGAGCGGTGGTCGTGGGTACCGGGTTCGGGTGCATCACCCATGTGCGCGCCCTCCGTGCCGCAGGTTTCGAGGTACGGGCCCTGGTCGGACGGAATCCTGGTCGGACTCGAGATCGTGCCGACCGTTTCGGGATACCCAATGCGCTGACTTCGCTCACCGACGCACTGGCGTTGCCCGAAACGGACGTGGTCGTCGTGGCCACGCCTCCGCACACCCATGCCGAACTGGTCTTGGAGGCTGTATCGGCCGGGCGCCACGTTGTGTGCGAGAAACCGTTCGCTCGGCATGCAGCCGAGGCCCGAACCATGCACGACGCGGCGGAGGGCGCCGGCGTCGTCCACCTGCTTGGCACCGAGTTCCGATTCTCGACCGGCCAGGCCCTACTGGCCCGGACGGTGCGGGACGGGTCAGTTGGGGACCCGGTGCTGGCCACGTTCACGCTGGACATGCCGCTGCTGGCCGATCCGGCTGGCGAACTGCCCGAGTGGTGGACCGATGCCGCCCAAGGGGGAGGGTGGCTGGGCGCGCACGGATCCCACGTCATCGACCAGATCCGGGTGACGCTGGGCGAGTTCAGCGGGGTCAGCGCCACCTTGAAGGTCGTGGCCCCCCGGGACATGACCGCAGAGGAC
>DASXMT010000483.1:0-6750 GCA_036495505.1 Acidimicrobiales bacterium
TAGGAAGAAGTGGACTTTTACCACAACGGGAGCCACGTTGATCGCCCTTGCTGCGACCCTCACGCCTCTTTCGCTCTCCGGGACAGGGATCCCGGCCAGCGCGACGACGCCCACGCCAGCCAGCGAGACGACGCCTGCGTCGATCGCCACCGACTCGAGTTGTACGTTCGGCAACCCCAATGTCCATCACGTTATTCAGATCACGTTTGACAACGTGCACTTCAACCGGGACAACCCCAACGTTCTATCCGACATGGAGCAGATGCCCGCCCTCAAGAACTTCATCGAGGACAACGGCTCGCTCCTTTCCAACAGTCATACCCCGTTGATTGCCCACACCGCGAACGACACCATCTCGGACTACACGGGTCTGTACGGCGACCGCAACGGAGTCGGAGTTTCCAACGACTACGGCGTTTACGGCAGTGGAACAGCCGCCGAGCAGGGTTCGTTCAACTACTGGACCGCTCCATCGCCTGCAGGTGACGGCTTCCCAGCGCAGCCCTATTCGACGACGTCACCGGCCACCGGTGGAACGACATCGCCTCCGCCGCCGTGGGCGACGTTCGCCAACAACGGCTGCGACACCGCCGGCGTTTCAACGGCCAATATGGAGCTGGAGAACGTGAGCCCCGACATCTACACCGTCTTTGGTTCCACCTCACCGGAGCAAGCCCAGGTGAACAACGATCCGGACTCCTACAAGGACCAGGAGACGAACGACTACCTCGGTCTCGCCGTTCACTGCGGCGCCGCCAGCCCGTTCTGTGCCAACGCCACGGCCGTGAAATACGGGCAGAGCAGTTCTACGTCGTCTGCTGCACCCGATCAGACCGGCTATCAGGCGGTCTTCGGTGCCAAGTATCTGCAGCCAGTCATCAAGTCGACCATCTCCGCACTCACCGGGGCGACGACCACGTCCAAGGGCCTCTACAGCCCGAGCGGCTCCCAGGTCACCGATGCCGCAGGAAACCTGGTCGACCTCTTCGGCAACGAGATCGACGGCCAATACGCCTTTACACCGGGATTCCCCGGGTTCGGGGGCATTACGGCCGCTCAGTCTCTGGCCTACACGGCGGATCTCCAAGAGGCCGGCGTACCCGTGACGTACGCCTACATCTCCGACTTGCACGAGAAGAAGTACTACGCGTCGGGCTCTCCGACCTGTACGACGGCCGGTGCCGGAGGCGCGGTTTACCAGAACGACGGTGCGGGACTTGGGCCGGGCGACCCCTGCTATACCTACAACGCCAGCCAGTACAACGCCGCCTTTGCCGACTTCTTCGCCCGCCTTGCGGCCGACGGGATCACTCCGGCCAATACGGAGTTCGTGTTCAACGCCGATGAGGGCGACCATTTCAATGGTGCGAACGTCGGCCGAGCGCTCCAGCCAACGTGCACCGGCACTCCGGCTACCACCAGCTACAGCTGTTCGTACCCAAGTGGATCTGTCGGCGAGGTGGACACGAACATCCACGGCCTCCTCAGCGCCCAGGAAGCCTCCAACCCCGGCTCCAATGTGGCCTTCTTCAACGAGCCGCAGGGCGACACGGTGTATGTGAATGGCCAGCCGTCGGCCACCGATCCGATGACGCGGGGGCTCGAGAGTGCGTTCGCCTCTGCCAAGATTCGGGACCCGTTCGTCAGCACCACGACGGACGTCCCGTTGACCAACTTCATGGCTGACCAAGAAGAGGAACAGCTGCTCCACTACGTTGTCGCCGACCCCGCCCGGACTCCGACGTTTACCGTGTTTCCGCAATCAGATGCCTATCTTTCCGACGGATCGAGCGACAGCTGTAACGCGGGCACGACGGCGGCGAACGCGGACGTCAGCTGTACAGACCTCAACTCTTACTACTTGTGGAACCACGGGTACTACGGGCCGGAGATCAACAACACCTGGCTGGGGTTTGTGGGACCGGGCGTGAACCATCTGGGCCTCAACGGCTCGGATGCCACCGATGGGCCCAATTCGGCCGGGCCGACCAGCGGTGGGCCCAATCTCGACACCTCGGTCGTCAACAACGGTATCTGGGCCGACCATACGGACACGAGGCCGACCCTGCTCGCACTGGTCGGGTTGTCGGACAACTACACCTCGGACGGTCGGGTGTTGACCGAGATCATGTCGGACGCGCCGGCTGCGACCAGGAGCCCGCTCTTCGTGCCCCTGGCCGCCTGCTACAAGCAGCTCAACTCGAGCGTCGGAAGTTTCGGCACTGACACGCTGGTCGCAGATACCAACGCGATCAAAACATCCTCTTCTGGAGATGTCGCCTATGACACCTTCCTCAATCGGCTGACAGCGTTGGGCGACCAGCGGAACGCGCTCGCTTCCGCTATCAAGGACGAACTGTCGAACGCGGAGTTCAAGGGCGACGACCTACCGAGGGAAGCGTTCGTCCAGTTCCTCGGCTGTTACGGTGTCCTCGCCGAGGCTCATTCCCTCAGCAAGGACGGGCGATAGGTCCGACCAGGCGATCGGTGCTGGCGAACGTGTCCCAAACCCGCAGCGTGGCGGTCGGGCGTGACGCCAAAGTGTGTCTCACTCGATCTCAGCAGGGTCCATTCCCATCCCGCCGCTCTCGCTGCTGGCATACGCGGCGAGGGCGAAGCGAAGTACGTCAATCGCCTCCTCGGCACTCCACAAGAGCGGCCCTTTGGCGGTATGCAGCCAACGGAGCCAGTGACGCCCAGAGTCCCGAAAGCTGCTGGCCCAGTCGTCGTCGAGGGCGTGGTATCCGCGCAGTTCCCCGTCCGCATAGACCTCGAGGCTCGGCTGTTGGATGCCGCGGCCAGTGCACCGGTTGACCCGGGCGAAACCACGCCGCCCGGTGACCTCCCAGCGCTCGTCGTTCGTGTAGTAATCGGAACGCAAGTACATGTCGATGGCCAAGGAGATGTCCCATACCCCGCGGATCCCGTTTGTATGTTCCCAGACGATCGTGGTCGGCGCATCGACCCCTGTCCACCCAGGCGCCACCTCTGTGTTGCCGATCCACGCCCGCACCTCCCTGATGGACCCGAAGAGCCAGAGAGCTGTGGACAGCTTGTGCCAGCCATCATCGAACACGAGGATGCCCCGGCCACGCTCCATCTGCTGGAGCTGCCACCGGTAGGAGTTCTCAGGGACGTCCCAGCCACCCCGACCGGTCGCCACCATCTTCATGTGGTAGCCGCTAACCTGTCCGATCTCCCCGGACTCAACCACCTCTTTGAGTCGGCGTAGCGGTTCGTAGAAGAGGTAGTTCTCCATGACCCGGATGACCCGGTCGTGTTCCTGGGCAGCAGCTACCAGCTTCAGAGCATCGTCGAGATCGCTGCAGATCGGCTTTTGCAGGTTGACGTGCCAGCCGTTCTCAAGCAGCTCCAGCACGCCGTCGACGTGGAGGGGGGTGGGGAGGAGAGCCTCGACGGCATCGACCTCCAGGTCGCTCGCCGCCAGCTCTGCAACTGAAGCGAAGGTCCGGGCCTTCGGCCAATCGTCCTGGCGCTCGGCCCGGCGTGCCGGGTCGGGGTCGACGAGGGCGACAACCTCGACGTCGGGATTAGCGACGTAGGCTCGAACATTGAGATCGTAGATCCGCCCGAGGCCGACGAAAGCGGCCCGCACTGGACGGTCATAAGGGGTGAAGCTCACCGGAGGGTCCCGGTCGACAGCCCCTCTTGGGTTTCGTTCGTCTCACCGACCAGATTGACGACCCACACCTGTAGGGTGCCCTCGGCCCGGCTGGCGACGTCTTCGATTTCCTGTCGTTCGAATGTCCAGTTCATTTGTTGGAATTCTATAGTGATCGAACCCATCGGAGGAGGCTCGACAATCGTGTCGCCGACCTACTCCAAGCGTCGGCCTTGCCTGACGGCCCGATATGAACCCCGGGGTGCGCAGAACATGCCCCTTGCCTCGAAAGAAGTGTCAGGCGAGCGGAGGAGGGATGTAGGTGTGTCGGTATGGCGGCGCGAGGAGTGGCGGGTTGGCCCGTGGCTCCGCGAGTGCCAACCCATCAGGGGACTCGGGTCAACCGCCGAGCGTTGTCCACGTCGCCCCGTTCCACGTCCAGGTGTCATTGAAGAAGGCGTCGTTGCTGGAGTCAGCGCCCCCGAAGAGCACCAGCTGGTTGAAGACGGGGTCATAGGCGATCGACGCACCAGAGCGTGCGGAAGGGGAAGTGGCGGGGGCGAGCTTCTGCCACCCCCCCTCGCCCCACGTCCAGGTGTCGTTGACGTCGCCGTAGCCCCCGAAGAGCACCAGCTGGTTGGTGGCGGGGTCATAGGCCATCGAGGCGAGATAGCGCGGCGACGGGGCGGCGAGGACGGAGGGGGGAGGGAGCACCCGCCATGTCGCACCGTCCCACGTCCACGTGTCGTTCAGGGAGCCCGGGCCGGGGACGAAGCCTCCGAAGAGCACCAGCTGGTTGGTGGCGGGGTAGTAGTCCATCGAGGCGCCGTAGCGCGGCGATGGGGAGGAGGCGGGGGCGAGCTGCTTCCATGTCTCCCCGTCCCACGTCCAGGTGTCGTTGAGATAGCTGCCGCCGGCGGTGTTACCCCCGAAGAGGATCAGCTGTTTGGTGCCAGGGTCATAAGCGATCGAGGTGCCAAAGCGCGGCGATGGGGAGGAGGCGGGGGCTAGCTTCTTCCACGTCGCCCCGTCCCACGCCCAGGTGTCGTCGAAGGACGTGGTGTCGTCGAATCCCCCGAAGAGGATCAGCTGGTTGGTGGCCGGATCAAAGGCCATCGAGGCGCGATAGCGCGCCGGCGGGGCCGTCGCGGTGGCGAGCTGCTTCCACGTCCCTCCGTTCCATATCCAGGTGTCGTTCCGGCCGCGGGCGGCGTCGGTGCCGTGACCCCCGAAGAAGACCAGCTGTTTGGTGGCGGGGTCATAGGCCATCGCGGCGCCATCGCGCGGCGCCGGACTGGGGTCCCAGTGGGGCGGGTTCCCGCACCAGTTTTTGAACCTGGCGCACATCTCCGTAATGACGGTCTGGGCCAGCTGCTCGTGGCCAGCGGCATTCGGGTGGACCCAGGTGTCGTTTTTGAAGATCCAGGGATCGGACGACCAGGCCTGATGGTCGGCCCAGTTACCCGAGGGACTGGCGAAGGCGATGTCGCCCGAATGCTGGGTTGCTTCGCCCGCCTGGTCGAGAGCCGCCTTGATCAGCTGGTTGGCGTGGGTGGTCAGCGCCACTGCCTGGTCCCACTGCGTCACCTGTGCGCTCCCCGACACCCCGAAATGGCTTTGGGAGGTACACGCGTTCCCTTCTGCGGGACCGCTGAGCAAGTTGGCGTTCGGTTGCCAGTTGCCGAAGCTCCAGGGACACCCCATCGGGTAGCCGAGCACCAACACATGGTCCCCGTCGTTGAGCAGTGACTCGTAGATGTCGACCAGGTGTTTGGTTTGCTCGATCCGTTGCCACTCGGCATCGAAGCAGTTGAGGACGCCATCCGGACCGGTTCCCAGCTCGGCCGCCCGGTAGTCAAAAATGCCTGGCTCGACCGTACGACGGGCGACCACTGCCGAACTGGCGCAGGATCCCTTCTCGATGGTGACGAGGCCAAGGGCGGAGATGTCGAGGTAGTCGGAGAGCAGGGGATTGGCACCGAGCGTCATCACCACGGTCGCATTCTTGATCTTCTTCAGCTGGGCGCCGAAGCGGCCGTTGGTGACCGGGTCCCAGTCGGTCGGCGTCGACCCGGTGACGGCCCAATTCTCGATGGCCGCCGGATCGACGGTCGACTGCTTCCTGGCAATGGCGTAGGAATAGGCGACCGTGGGTGCTCCGGGCTCGTTGACCCAAGGACCGGCATCCCACGGCATCCCAGCGTCGTTGTTGTTCGAGCAGCGGTCGTTGAGGGTGGGGGGCGGGGCGCACGCCTGGAGGCTGTTCGTCCCCGTCCAGTCGTTGTTGAAGGGCTGATCGACACCGCAGGTGATGTCGGAGCTGTCTGTTCCGCCCTCTTTGCCGCAGTACCCGAACCCAGCCGTGACCGAATCGCCGAGGAAGTAGACGCGGGGGTCCCCCCCAGGAATGGTGCTTGCCGCCTTCGTTTCCGAGCCTGGAAGGGCGGGAGCATCCGCTTTTGCCGGGGCACTTCCGACGAGGACCGACAGGGCCGTCGGGAGAACGGCGACTGCCAGGAGTAATACCAAGGTGCGCAGGCGTACCTGCCACGTGGTCGGCACCGCCACCCGAACCCGCGACGACCCGCACCTGCCTCGCATCACACACGTCCATCGGTCATGGCGGCGTGGTGGCCCGCCCAGGTGGATGGACCATGGGAAAAGACCACGCTCGACACCCCCCTGAGTGAGTTGCCGGGGATGGTAACCCACGTGACGTTCATCGGCAACGGGCCGCCGCCGCCGCTGTCGCCCATGACGGCAATGCCGCCTGGGTCCCCGAGGTCGGCGGCATGACTTGTCAGCCAGCCAAGCCCGCAGAACACACCTTCAGCCATGGTGGTGCTGGTCGTTGCCTCGGGGGCCAAACGCAGGTCTACCGAGAGGAATGGGACCCCAGTTTCCGAGGCATGGAAGGCCTCAAGGGAGTCATGCCGAGGTCCGCCTCTTGACCTGGGTCGACCAATAGACATGCTCCGCCGAGCGACACCGCCGTGTGCTGAGACACCACTGTCTCCATGGTCGTGTACCTCGTTGCCCATGTCGGGCCGACCCGTTCATGACCGCTCCTTACGACTCTGGGCGGGGGGGCCGACGCCGGTGAAGAACTGATCGGCGATCCGCTTGGC
>DASXMT010000484.1:0-7364 GCA_036495505.1 Acidimicrobiales bacterium
CTTCTAGTCGAAACAGCTGACGCTCTGAGCCGCGAACGTCCCGGCTCCGGTCAAGCAAATTCGTCTGTACCGGTGACCTGCCCAAACTCCCCTCCTATTTAGCCAGGGTCAGATGAACTGAGGTCGGGTATCAACCCGGGACGCAGCGTCTGCCACGGCAAAGACACCATCGCCGAACGACATTGGAGGGGCCACGCCCAGGCTGGCGGAAATCCGACGTCTTCGACCCGGCCTCCTGCCCGACGGATCGATCCGGAGATGGGCAGTTCAGTGGGCGCAGTCGGAGTGCAATCAGCGCAATTCGGACAATGCCTTGGCCAACGGTTCAAGAACGGCCGGCGTATGGGGCGGCCGGATGTGCACGATGCCCAATTCGACGCCGACTTCGCCCAAGGCAGCTGCAGCCCCAGCGGTGGCAGCAGCATCCCCGTCGAACATGACGTGGCTGGAAAGAAGGATCTCCCCGGGGTCGCGGCCGATGTCGCGGCAATGCGAGTGGAGGACCTCACGCTTTCGGGCGAACTCGTCGGGCGTCCCGCCGACGAAATTCCAGTGCTGGGCGAACCGGGCCGCGGTGAGCAGTGTTCGCCGCTCTCCACTGCCACCGACGCAGATCGGAGGATGGGGCCGCTGCACTCCCTTCGGTTCGTTCCGGGCGTCGACCAGCTGGTAGTACCGGCCGGCAAAGGTCGTCGTCTCCTGGCTGAGCAGGCCGATGAGGACCTGGCACGCCTCCTCGAAGCGGTCGCTGCGCTGACGCGGCGTACCGAGCTCGATGCCGTAGGCCCCGGACTCCTGTTCGTTCCAGCCGGCGCCGATCCCGAGCTCGAGCCGTCCCTCGGAGATGATGTCGAGCGTGGCGGCCATATTGGCCAGAACGGCGGGATGGCGGTAATGGATGCCGGTGACCAGCGTGCCGAGCCGGAGACGGCGCGTGGCCTGGGCCAGGGCGATCAGCGTCGTCCAGCCCTCCAGGCACGGGCCGGTCGTATCGGAGAAGATCGGGTAGAAGTGGTCGAACGTCCAGCCGGACTCGAAGACATCGATGTCGTCTGCTGCACGCCAGACCTCCAGCATGTCGGTCCAGGTCGTGTGTTGGGGGGCGGTCTTGAAGGCGAAACGCATGCCCCAAACCTACGCGGCGATCGTCCGCTGTGGTGAGTCGCTAGTCGGAGGCCTCCTCGGCGGTCCGGTAGTCGCCGTAGCGCTCGTCCCGCTTGGACAGGGTCCCGGTCAGGCCGCTGGTGCCGATATCGGCCACGAACTTCCGCATGGTGGGCTGGTGGATGCCGAGGGCGCAGATCTCCGTCCCCAACCGGATGGCCGTGCGCAGGCCCATGGTCTCCATGGTCCGGTGGACCAGGCGCTTGTTGAGCTGGACCAGGTCCGAGGGCATCATGGCGATGCGCTCGGCATAGGCCACCACCCTGTCGTCCAGCTCCTCGGCCGGGTAGGCGTAGTTGGCCCAGCCCAGACGAACCGCCTCGGTCCCGGAGATGGAGTCCCCGGTGAGCATCATGTCCATGGCCGTGCGCATGCCCATGAACCAGGCGTGGAAGTGCATGTCGGGCACCCCGAACCGGACGGCCGGGTAGCCGATCTGGGCATCCTCGGCCACCACCACCAGGTCGCACCCGGTGGCCAGCTCGCTCCCCCCGGCCAGGCAGTAGCCGTGCACCTGGGCGATGACCGGCTTGGCCAGGTCCCAGATGCTCATCCACCCCTCGGTCACGTGCCGGGGCCACTGGCCCTCCCCTTGGGACGTGAAAAAGGGAAGGGGTACGCCCTCGTTACCGCCGCCGAGGTCGTAGCCGGAGGAGAAGCACTTCCCAGCTCCCCTGACAATGGTGACCCGCACGTCGGCGTCGTCGTCGGCCACGTGGAGCGCCTCGATCAGTTCGCCCCGAAGCGCGTTGCTCAAGGCGTTGCGCTTTTCCGGTCGGTTAAGCGTGATCCGCCTGACCCCCTCGGATGGATCGTCGGTCAGGACCAATTGCTCTGCCATGGATGCCTCCTCGTCTTGCTCTGCGGTTAGTGCTCGCATGAAGCGACCCGATCGAACTCGGTTGCTTCGTGGCCAAACCAGAATCAGACTCTAGTTGCCGACGGTACGGCCCCCCTGGTGGCGAAGCAGGAGCGTACACGGCGGCGGGGGCGAGCTCGGCTCGGCGAGACGGAAGGGTCCAGGTAGCATCCATGGCGATCATGAGCAGAACCTCCTGATGTCGACCCAGATGGAGCATCCGGACGCCCTCCGTCCCGGTCAACGAGCAAGAAGGGACCGCATCGTGCTGGCCGCGCTGGAGCTGCTGGAGGAGGGCGAATACGACACGATCCACGTACGGGACGTGGCCGAGCGGGCCGATGTCGCACTCGGGACGATGTACCACTACTTCAGCTCCAAAGAGCACCTCTACGCCGCGGCCATGCTGGACTGGGCGAGCTCGTTTCGCAACACCATCGCCCGCCGACCCCTGAACGGACAGACCAGCCAGGACCGACTCAAGGACTTGTTCGGTCGGGTGATCCGCGCCTTCGAGCGGCGACCGCAGTTCCTCCGGCTGGAGATCGTGCTGGAGAACTCCACCGATCCCCACGCCCGGGAGATGTTCGCCGTGTTCAGCGACCACAACCAGTCCACCTTCGCCACCGCCCTCGACACCCTGCCGCTTTCCGAGGCCCGGGCGGTGACCGGCATCGCCGCCATCGTGATGGGATCCATGCTCCACGCCTGGGCGCTGGAGCGGGTCGAGATCACCCGGGTCTACGAGACCGTGTTCCAGGCCATCGACCTCATCTTCTCCCCGCCCCCGGGGGCGGTCCGAACGCACTAGTATCTAGAACTAGATTCTAGAAGTGGCCGGCGGCGGCCCCACCGACACCGAGCCAAGGAGGAACCCCATGGCCATCAGCACCGATCCAAGCCCGACCAGCGCGATCGATGAGAGCGGGACCGGCAACCGGGCCGGCGAGCACCTCACCATCATCTCGGCCGATTGCCATGCGGGAGGTAGCCACAAGGCATACCGGGAGTACCTCGATCCCGCCTACCTCGAGGACTTCGACGCCTGGCGGGCCAAGTACAAGAACCCGTTCCGTGACTTGGGGGACAACCGGCGACTGCGCAACTGGGACAACGAGATGCGAAACAGCCAACAAGAGGCCGACGGCGTAGTGGCCGAAGTCCTGTTCCCCAACACGGTGCCACCGTTCTTTCCCAGCTTCGTGCTCTTCGCTCCCCCACCGCCTCCGGAGGACTACCAGCACCGCCTGGCCGGCATCCGAGCCCACAACCGCTGGCTGGTGGACTGGTGCAACGAGTTTCCCGAGCGCCGGGCCGGGATCGGCCAGATCTTCATCAACGATGTCGACGACGCCATCGAGGACGTGCGGTGGATCAAGGAGCACGGCCTGCGCGGCGGCGTCCTGCTGCCCAACCCCCCGCCAGACGTCACCTGGGTCAAGCCTCTGTACGACCCCTACTACGAGCCGCTGTGGAACGTCTGCGAAGAGCTCGAGATCCCGGTCCACTGCCATGGGGGCATCGGGGTCCCCGACTACGGATCGGGCCCCCTGTCCATGGTGATGTACATCACCGAGGTCGGGTTCTACTCGCAGCGACCGTTCGTCCATCTCCTGCTCTCGGGCGTGTTCGAGCGCCATCCCCGCCTCAAGTTCGTCATGACCGAGATGGGGGCCTCGTGGATCCCCGCCATGCTCGACCAGCTGGACGGGACGCTCAGCATGATCCGGGGCACGGGCGCCCAGGGTGAGCTGCGCTTCGACCAGGACCACGTGCTGCCCAAGTCGGCCAGCGAGTACTTCGCGCAGAACTGCTGGGTGGGCATGTCCCAGCCGACGAAAGCCGATGCCGCCATCCGACACCGCCTGGGGACCGACCGCCTGATGTGGGGGTCGGACTATCCCCATGACGAGGGCACCTATCCCCTGTCCCGTGAGAACCTGCGCGCCGTCTTCTCCGATCTGGAGCCGACCGAGATGCACAAGATCCTGAGCGGCAATGCCGCCGCCCTCTACGACTTCGACCTCAAGGCACTGGCGCCGCTCGGGAACAAGTTCGGCCCCACCATGGGCGAGCTGACCCAGCCCCTGGAAGAGCTACCCGAGAACGCCAACGAGGCCTTGCGGCGGGCCGTGAAAAACCGGTCGGCCGCGTCGGTCACGCTCTGACCGCCACCGGTCGACCGGGCTGTCACGCGATGACCGCCACCGGTCGGCCGGGCCGGAGGCTGGGGCCGTGAACCTGGTCGGCCAGCACGATGCCCTGGGCTTGGCCGAGTTGGTTCGCGCCGGCGAGGTCTCTGCCCACGAGCTGCTCGACCAGGCCGTGGCCTCTATCGAGGCGACCAACCCCGTAGTGAACGCCGTCGTCACCGCCTTCGAGGACCAGGCGCGCCGGGCCATCGACGACAGGCTGCCTTCGGGCCCCTTTCACGGCGTGCCCTTCGCCATCAAGGACCTGTGGGTCAACGTGGCCGGGTTGACCACCACCAACGGCAGCCGACTGTTCGCCTGTGGGCCGCCCAGCGCCGGCGACTCGGAGGTCATCGGTCGCTACCGTCGAGCCGGGCTGGTTCTTGTGGCCAAGACCAACACGCCCGAGCTGGGTCTCAGCCCAACCACCGAGCCGGCCCTGTTCGGGTCGACCCACAATCCCTGGGACCTCGACACCACCCCGGGCGGCTCGAGCGGTGGAGCGGCCGCCTCGGTGGCCTCGGGCAACTTCGCCATGGCCCACGCCAGCGACGGCGGCGGCTCGATCCGCATCCCCGCCTCGTGCTGCGGCCTCTTCGGGTTGAAGCCGACCCGGGGCCGGGTGCCCGTCGGCCCGGAGCGGAGCGAGGGTTGGAACGGCATGAGCACCCAGCACGTCGTGACGCGTTCGGTGCGGGACAGCGCCGCCGCCCTCGACGCCACCGCCGGGCCCATGGCCGGGGACCCCTACTGGGCCCCTCCCGGCCCTGCCTCCTACTTGGCCGAGGCCGGAACCGATCCGGCGCCATTGCGCATCGGCCTGATCACCCAGTCCCCCACCGGCGTGCCCGTGGATCAGACTTGCCGCGATGCGGCCGAGGCCACCGCTCGGCGCTGCAGTCAACTCGGCCACCAGGTCGTGCCCCTGTCGTGGCCGTCCATCACCGACGACTTCCTGGCGGCCCGATCAGCCATCGTGCCCGCCCAGATCGCCGTGACGGTCGACTCCTTCGTGGCCGAGACAGGGCGGACGCCGGGTCCCGACGACCTCGAGCCGATGACCCGCTTGCTGGTCGACCGCGGCCGGTCCACCACGGCTACGACCTACGTCGCCGCGGTGCAGGCCATGCACCGACTGGGGCGGACCATGGGGCGATTGTTCGTCGACATCGACGTACTGGTGACGCCCACGATGGCGACACCGCCCGGGCCGCTCGGATCGCTTGATCCTGAGGACATGGACCGGTTCATCCGGACCTCCGGATCGATGACCGCCTTCACCTACCTGTTCAACCTGACCGGCCAACCGGCCATGACCCTGCCCCTCGACCGCTCGCCGAGCGGGATCCCCATCGGGACGCAGGTGATCGGGCGGTTCGGCGACGAGGCCACATTGTTCCGCCTCGCCGGCCAGCTCGAGCGGGCTCACCCCTGGTTCGGCCAGACGGTGGCGACCGTCCTTCCGTTTTCGCCAGCGGCACCGCCCGAGCCGGACCACCGGATGCGCGCAGGTTGAACGAAGCGCATCGGTAGCCGTTGGTTGGCAGCCCCTGGCTAGCAGCCCCCCGTTTGCCACTCGCCCTACCGCACCCGGTTGTCGAACCACGATCCCCCATTGTGCGATCCGACGGGGTTACCCTCCCCTTATTGCCATGCGCGAGTGGCAACGAACGGCACCCTGCGGTGCCCACACGGGAGGTTCGGCTATGAGTACGGGGATTCTTCGCAAGTCGTTCGCCGAGTTACTGGGGACATTCATCCTGGTCTTCTTCGCCGTCGGGGTGGCTACCCTCAGCTTCGGGCATGGCTTTGGGCTCTCCGGACTCAGCACCTCGGCCGGCATCGTGGCCACCGCCTTGACCTTCGGGTTGGTGCTCTTGGCCCTCGTCTACGTGCTCGGTCCGATCTCGGGCTGTCACGTGAACCCGGCGGTGACTCTGGGGGCGGTGCTGTCGGCGCGCATCGAGCCCATCGAGGCCGTCTTCTATTGGGTGGCCCAGTTCGTCGGCGGAATCCTGGGGGCGCTCGTCCTTTGGGCCGTGTTCAAGGCGTCGCCCTTCTACAGCACAGCTCGCACCGGGCTGGGCGCCGACGGCTACGGCAAGGCCTCGATGATCCATATCAGCCAGGCCGGCGCCTTTGCCGCCGAGGTGATCCTCACCGCGCTGTTCGTGTTCGTCGTGCTCGCTGTGACCAACAAGCTCGCCAATGCGGCCACAGCCGGCGTGGCCATCGGGCTCACGCTGACCGTCGTGCACCTCATTGGCATTCCCATCACGGGAACCTCGGTGAACCCGGCCCGGAGCCTCGGCCCGGCACTCATCGTCGGAGGCACGGCACTTTCGCAGGTCTGGCTGTTCATCGTGGCCCCACTGGTCGGAGGGCTCATCGCCGCCATCATCCATTGGATCGTCTACCCGCCCAAGACGCTCGAGGAGACCGAGACCACGGTCAGCCTCGACCCCGAGATCACCGGGACCTGAACTGGCGGCCCGCTATGGGCTGATCAAGGCGTCGGTCAGCCCATCGATACCGGCCAGGTTCTTGGCCAGATCGGCCGGGAGTCCATGGCGAGTGGCCAGTGCCGCGGGCGCCACGTAGGAGACCTTGGTCCGGTCTCCGTCGGCCCACACCAGCACCCTGAGGGGCAAGTCGAGCGCGGCCAGCGGCACGGCCACCATGACCGGGGTTCCGGCGACCGGGCTGCCGAACGTGACCAGCGTGGTGTCCCGCAGCTCCAACCCCACCGCACGCGCCTCGGCCGCCTGGTCGATCACGGCAAAGACCTTCATGCCTTTGCCCACCACCAAGTCGGTGAGGCGCGAGGCGGTGTCGGCCACCGAGCGCGGACTGGTCTTGGTGACCACGTCCCGCTCCTCCCCTGAACTCCCGTCCCCTGAACCATCGTCGTCGGTCATGGCGCGCTCCTCTGCTCGAAGGCGGAGTGCGCACGCAATATTCGTGCGCCGCTGCCGCTTCTACCCGTACGGGCTGCTGCCGTTCTATCTCTCCGGGCTGCCACCGCTCTACTCCTGCAGGCTGCGGATATCCCGGCCCACGGAGCGGCCGAATCAGGCATAGCCCCCGGCTGTGGCGGGTACAAGCACATCCATGAGGATTCGTCGGGGAACGATCGGACTGGCTGCGTG
>DASXMT010000485.1:0-7595 GCA_036495505.1 Acidimicrobiales bacterium
TGCGGGCATACCCGTCGGCTGCGCCGGTGGCCACCCCCTCGAACAGGGCCAGCACGGCCCGCATGGCCGGTACGTCATCGAGGGCGGCGACGAAGTGCATCTCCGAGGTCCCGGGGTTGGTGAAGCAGGTGTCCACCACCCGGTCGACCAGCATGCGAATGAGGGCCTGGGCTCCGTTCACCGGTCTCGTCCCGTCGACGGCTCGGGGTCGAAGATGGCACCAGGGTTGAGGATGCCCTGGGGGTCGAAGCTGGCTTTGATGCGACGCATGATCGCCAACTTGGACGGATCTTCGAACTCGGCCAGGTACGGCTGCTTCGCTCGCCCGATGCCGTGTTCGCCGGATACGGCCCCGCCCAGTCCGATGCCGGCCGAGATGATGTCGTGCAGGACGGTGTGGCGAACGGCCGGATCGGCCTGCCACACCGACAGGTGCACGTTCCCGTCGGCGGCGTGCCCGCAACCGATCACCAATGAGGAGGTCCGGTCGGCCACGGCGGCGGCCGCGGTCAGAAAGCCTGGGATGGAGGCACGCGGCACCACCACGTCGAGCAGGTCGTCGGCGCCGGCGGCCTTGGACGCCCAAAAGGCGCCCTCCCTGGCCTCGATCAGCTGCGTCCCGGCCAGCGGCGGCAGGACATAGACGTCGATGGCACCCTCATCAGCCAGCTGCTGGGCCAGAGCGGCGGTGTCCTCATCGAGCCGGTCTTGCCGGTGGTCCTCGAGGACCACCACCAAGTAGGCCGCGGCCCGATGTTGGACGTCCGCGGGGATGCCGAGGTCGATACCGGCTCGTGCGGTGATTCCGGCCATCGAGGCCATGTCGATGTACTCGACCACCATCGGACCGATCCCGCTGCTCACGATCCCGGGTACCGCGGCGGCGATCTCCTCCATCGAGGCGAACGGCGCCAACACGGTGGCGCGGTGGTCGGGTCGAGGATGGAGGCGCAGGATGATCCGGGTCACGAGGGCCAGGGTCCCTTCCGAACCGATCACCAGTTGCGTGAGGTCGTACCCACTGGTCGACTTCACGAACTTCCCGCCGGCAGTGATCACCTCGCCAGTGCCGAGCACCGCTTCGATCCCGAGGACGTGATGGCGGGTCACGCCGTACTTGACGGCCCGCATCCCGCCCGCATTGGTGCCGACGTTGCCCCCCAGGCTGGCCGATGACTCGCCCGGGGACACGGGGTAGATCAGCCCGAGTGGAGCAAGGGCGGCGTCCAGGCCGACCAGGGTGAGACCAGGCTCGACCACGGCGACCTGGTTCTCCGTATCGATCTCGATGATCCGGGCCATCCGTTCGAAGGACACCACCACGCCGCCCGCCGGCGGCGCACAGCCTCCCGACAACCCCGTTCCTGAGCCCCGGGCCGTGAGAGCCACCCCGCGGTCCGCGGCCATGACCACAATGGCGGCCACCTCGTCGGTGGACCCGGGGCGGACCACGGCGAGCGGGCGGGTCGACCCGGCCGTGAGGGACTCGTCGTGTGTGTCGCTCTCGTCGATGGCATCGCCCCACCTGACGTTGTCCGCCCCGACCAGGTCGGACAGGTGCGTCACCAGCGTGGCCGAGTCGATCACCATGACTCATTCCTAGCCGAACGAGTGGGCAGACGGCCGCCAGAGAGCGGCAATCCATCCTCACCTCGCTGGTCAGACCCGAGTCCGGGACGTCTCTCTATAGGTTGGTACCGAGCGACCCCAAGGACTCCTACATGACCATCCCACTCTCGATTCTCGATCTGGCGCCCATCCGCAAGGGCCAGACCACCACCGACAGCTTCGCCGCCAGCGTGGTGCTCGCCCAGCGCGCCGAAACATGGGGATATCGGCGTGTCTGGTACGCCGAGCACCACAACATGTCCTCCATCGCCTCCTCGGCCACCAGCGTCATCATCGCCCATGTCGGCGCCCACACCGACACCATCCGCCTCGGGGCAGGCGGCATCATGCTCCCAAATCACGCCCCGCTCACCATCGCCGAACAATTCGGCACCCTCGAAGCCCTGTATCCCGGCCGGATCGACCTGGGCCTCGGGCGGGCCCCCGGCTCGGACCAGAACACCATGTTCGCCCTCCGTCGCAACAACACCTCGGCTGACCGTTTCCCCGAGGACGTCCTGGAGCTCCAGGGCTATCTCACCGGTCAGACCAGGGTCCCTGGGGTGAACGCCACCCCCGGCAAGGGCAGCAACGTTCCTCTGTACATCCTGGGCTCGTCGATGTTCGGGGCCACCCTCGCCGCAGCCCTCGGGCTCCCCTATGCCTTCGCGTCCCATTTCGCCCCGGATGCCCTCCAGCAGGCCGTGGCCGCGTATCGGAGCGAGTTCCGTCCCTCGGCACAGCTGGACCGGCCGTATGTCATCGCCGGAGTCAACGTCATCGCCGCCGACACCAAGTCGGCAGCCGAGGAGCAGCTTCTGGCCGCAAAGCGGGGCCGTGCCATCTCGCTGTTCGGCCGGGGCCGGAGCCTCACCGACCAGGAGGCGGACGAGATCCTCGCCTCACCAGCGGGCAGGCACGTGGAGCAGATGGTGACCTATTCCGCAGTGGGAACACCGGCCGAGGTCAGCGCGTACATCGAAGCCTTCGCTACCCACGCCGACGCCGACGAGCTCATGGTCGCTCACCAGTCGCCGACGACGGAGGACCGGCTGCGTTCGGTGGAGCTGCTCGCCGACGCGGTCCAGCCCGCTGCAGCCACATGAATTGCCAGCCAGGGCCCGGTTGACGCCAGTTCGCACGATCGATGGTCCTGGCTAGGCTCGCAGAAATGCAGCGATGTCGGAGCGGCGCAGGTGGGGCCGGTAGAGCAGGTGGGGTCGGTAGAGGAGGGCGTCGATGACGAGCAGCGAGGTACTGGCCGAAGCCTTCCAGCGGGTCCGCGATGAACTGCACCCGGCGGTGAACGGGCTCTCACCCGACCAGCTGGCATTCCGACCGGATCCGGAGGCGAACTCCATTGCCTGGCTGGCCTGGCACCTGACCAGGATCCAGGACGATCACGTCGCCGCACTCGAAGGCAGCGAGCAGGTGTGGATTGCCAACGGCTGGAAGGACCGGTTCGCGCTGCCCCTCAGCCCGTACGACACCGGCTACGGCCACGATCCCGAAACCGTGGCCAAGGTCAGGGTCGACGCCGCCTCCCTGCTCGGCTACTACGAGGACGTCCACCAACGGACGGTGGACTTCGTGGAATCCCTGGGCGAAGGGGACCTTTCTCGGGTCGTCGACAGGAACTGGAACCCGCCGGTGACCGTGGGCGTTCGACTGGCGAGCGTGATCGCCGACGACCTCCAGCATGTGGGTCAGGCTGCATACGTCCGAGGGATGCTCCAGCGCCGCTCGAAGTCCTGAGCCCCAGCCGGATGGGCACAACGCCTGCGGATCGAGAAAGCACCCGGCGGAACGCGGGGCTCAACCGGCGGAACTCGCCTGTCGGCAAGCCAGAATCCCCCTTGACAAGGAGCGGAGCGGCAACGGCGATCGGCGTAACTCTGGCGTTACCGGCACGACACGCTGGTGAAAACCGATCGACGTAGGTTCTCTATGAGTTTCGCCTGCGAGAGAACGGACTGCGATGGCTATTGACGACCTGCAACAGGGCACACTCCTCCCGCTCACCGTGACCGACGCGGCAGAACGGCTGCGGGTCGGTGAGCTGACCAGCGTCGCCCTCACCTCTGCCCTCATCGCCCGGGCCGACGCCCTCGACCCCATGACGGGGACATACGTGACCCGCTTCGACGACCACGCCTTGGCCCAGGCCGCCCAGGCAGATGCGGACTTCGCCGGAGGCATCGACAAGGGTCCCTTTCAGGGCATTCCCATCGGGATCAAGGACATCCTGGCCGTGGCCGAGGGCCGGACCACGGCAAACAGCCTGATCCTCGATCCTGAATGGGGCGCAGGGAGAGAAGGGCCTGTGGTTCGCCGACTGAAGGAGGCAGGTGCGGTCATCACGGGCAAGCTCACCACCTCAGAATTCGCCATCGGGTCTCCAGACTCGTCGAAGCCGTTCGCCACTCCGAGAAATCCCTGGAATCTCGATCGGTCTCCAGGAGGGTCGAGTGCAGGAACCGGGAACGGTGTCGCAGCCGGTCTGATCATGGCCGGGATCGGCACTGACACCGGAGGCAGCATCCGGATCCCGGCAGCGTGGAATGGCGTGACCGGCCTGATGCCGACGTTCGGACGGGTCCCGAAGTCCGGCTGCGTGCCATTGGGTTACAGCCTTGACCACATCGGGCCCCTCGCTCGATCGGCACGTGACTGCGCGGCGATGCTCAACATCATCGCCGGTTACCACCCCAGCGATGAGTCGTGCGCCGACCGCCCGGTCGACGATTACGTGGGTGCATTGACCGGAGACCTCAGCGGCGTGAGGATCGGGATCGAGCGAACCAATCACTTCCCCGAGTCGTCCGATCCGGCCCTTCGCGGCTCCTTTGACGCCGCCGTGGCTGTCCTGGCTGAACTGGGCGCAGACATCGTCGAGGTGACGCTGCCGTTGTACAACGAGGTCACGACCGCGCTTTGGGTCATGATGTCCGCCGAGGCCCTGGCGTACCATCACAACGACCTCGGCGGTCGATGGGCGGACTACTACGCCCTCACGAGAGCAAACGTGAGTCGCGGCGCCCTCGCCTCTGGTGCCGATTACGTGCAGGCCGCCCGGGTCCGTCGGGTGGCCCAACAGCAGCTGGCCGAGTTGTTCAGCGGTGTCGATCTCATCGTTGCGCCGACCTCGGCCACCGGGGCCATCTCTCATGAGGCGATGCTCGGGCGCCGGCTGGGGAACTTCTTCAAGACCGTCTTCACCGGATATTGGGACGCGGTTGGCAACCCCGCCCTGGTCGTGCCCATGGGCTTCACCGACGATGGTCTTCCCCTCTCGCTCCAGCTTGGAGCACGGCCCTTCGAGGAGGGGTTGGCACTCAGGGCAGGGGACGCCTTCCAGAACCTCACCGACTGGCACCTTCGCCTACCGAGCCTCCTCACCGAGTCAGCGGCCGGCTAGTGACCACCAACCCGAAGGAGGCTCATGTGGACGACATGACCGAAGCAATGGTACGCAGTGCTGTCTTTGCTGCAGGGCTGTCGCCGAGCGAGGAGGAGATCGCATCCTTGGTGGAAGGGTACGCAGACTACCGAGCTGGGATCGACTCCCTCTATGCCGTCGCGGAGACGCGTTACGCCAGTCCAGCGCTTACCTTCAGTGCAACGCCTGTCTTCGCCGACTGGAGCGAATAACCCGACCCGCGGAACTGCTAGGCGCGCTCGTCTATTGATTGGTGGGGTGGTCACCGCACTCTGAACCGCTGCCGCAATCCCCGATACAGCCACGCGCTTGCTGCCGTCACCTGGACCTGACACCCTGCGTCGATGAGCAACGTCGCCAGCGCACGACAGGCCGCCGCTGCCGACGTTGATGGCATCGTCGCGGTACGGCGAGCCGCCTACACGACCCTCCAAGAGCGGTACCCCAGCACCGCTTACTTTCACGACCATCTCGATGAGCTGTCGAGGGGCGTCCTCATCCAAGAGTCGATCGTATTCGTGATCGAGGATGAGCACGGTGAGATCGTGGGCACGGTCACCGTGATCGGCGACTACATCCGCATGCTCGCGGTGACTCCCTCCCATCAAGGCCAAGGAATCGCACGGGAGCTGCTGCGGACGGCCGCTGAGCATGGCGGCCGCTACTTGAACACGGCACCGTGGATGACCGAAGCCCGTCAGCTCTACCAGGCCCTCGGGTATCGGCTGGACGAATCGAAGACGGTACGAGAGGGGAACTGGGAACTCCTGTGGTACGCCGTGGATGGCTGAGGACACGTAGGCAAGTCCAAGCCCCCCAGGTCACCCGGCACAATGACCGCTCCGGGTCAGGGAATCTCAAGCCGACGGTGCTCGTCGTGCGGTGGTATGCCAGTGTGGGAGGGCGTCAGTCCCCTCCAGTGGTCGCCAGGCTCGCTCCGTGTTGTGCTGCCGATCGGCCCATCGAGAAGGAGCACACAATGACCAAGATGCGGTTCAACCACATGGAGCTGTCGTTCCCGGTGGGAACGCTCACCCAGGAGTTCCGGGACGATGTGGACGCGTTCTACTGCGACGTACTCGGGTGGGATGCCCTCGACGCCGAAGTGATTGGGCAATCGTGCCATCTGATCAGGCCGGATAATGGCCAGTTCATCCTGCTGGCCGAAGGCAAGGAGCCGATGTCGTCGCCGGGCTACGACCATCTCGGTCTTCTCATGGACACCCGCGGCGATGTAGACGCCGTACTGGCGGACTGCCAGCAGTTCCGCGAAAAGGACGAGCGCCTTCGCATCAAAGAGTACGAGGATCTCGTTGGTCCCACACTCACGGTGCACGCCTTCTACGTGAAGTACCTCCTGCCCATTTGGTTCGACGTGCAGTGCATGGAGCGGCCTGCAGGCCAGGCGCCTGGTCCCCAGTGGCAGTACACCTGAACCCGACTGATTTTTGGGCCAAAATCGATTCGGATTCCGCACACAGTGCCGGCCACCGCCACCAGTCGCTACGGTGTGTGCGCCAGCCGCACCGGCGGGTACTCGACGATCGGAGACATGCGATGACCACGAAGTCCGATTTCTCGACCGACGAATGGCAGCTCGTGCTCGAGGCGCCACCCAGTGCCGGCATGATCGTGGTCACGGCCCAGCGAGGGGGTACGTTCCGCGAGTCCATCGCCATGGCCAAGGCCTACGTCGAGGCGCGCAAGCAGCATGGCGAGAGCGAGCTACTGGATGAGATCGTCGCAGCCAAGCCCGAACGGGATCACACTCACTACCACTCCCCCGAGGAGCTGAAGCAGCACGCACTCCAGCACATCCGTGATTCGGTCGCCCTGCTCGAGGGCAAGGCCACGCCGGCTGAGGTGGACGAGTATCGCAAGTTCATCGTGACACTGAGCCATGCCGTGGCCTCGGCCCATCGCGAACACGGCCAGGACGTGAGCCAGGCCGAGCAGGGTGCGATCGATGACATCACCGCCGCCCTACAGCCTTGACCGCCTGATTTCTACTGGGCGGCGTTCGAGCCGCCCAGGCGGCCCCGACCCGGGGGACCGCCTGCGCGGCTCGAACTGACCCCGCCCGACTCGTTCGTGGTGGTCACGCTCTTTGGGGGTGACCTAACAGGTGAACGTGCCTTTCACCGTCGAGTTTGAGACCACGTCGGTGCCCTTGAACGTCCCGCCTTTGGACGTCGCCGTCCCCGTGTCCGTGGTGATGGCGACAGGCTTGCCACCGAGGACCATGCCGATCTGAGCGTTGGAGAACTTGCCCTTGGAGACCTTGGCGTTGATACCGAGCGAGTTGGTCGGGGTGCCGATGCCGATGTCGATGTGACTGGCGGTGACCACGCATGCTCCTCCCGACAACTTGTACGTCTTTCCACTCAACACCACAGCCGCCTTGGAACCGGTCACCGAGATCGTCGCCCCTGCGACGGTCGGGACCAGGATCCCGCCTGCTGCTACCCCGATGACGGCCGCCGCCGTCAGGGTCCTTTTGCGCAAGGTCCGGTTGGGCCCCGCCGCCTTTTTGCCGTTGAACCCTTTG
>DASXMT010000486.1:0-10701 GCA_036495505.1 Acidimicrobiales bacterium
CACGAGGGCCACCGAGGCGCCTTCCGCGACCAGGGACTGCGCCGTTGCTTCGCCGATCCCACTCGATGCACCAGTGACCAGGGCTACGGTCCCGGCCAGACGCCATCGGTCCGCTGCACGCTCATCTTCCGGCATGGTTCGCTCCCACGGTGTTGATTCGGGCCATTCGGACCGGGCCATTCGGACCGGCCCATTCCGGATCGGGCCATTCGGACCGGCCCATTCCGGATCGGTCGAGTGTACCGAGGCGGCTCGACCACCTGCGACACGGCGAGGAGGTCGCAGCCGGGCGCGCTGAGGTGGCGCCACGGTCGAAAAGGCCATCCGAGCATGGCCGCGACCGCCATCCGAGCATGGCCGCGACCGACGATTGACGCTGATTCAGAACGGGTACCGGTAGGTGGGAGCGAGGCGGCACAGGGGCCCCCGCACCATCGGTGTGGATTGGGCGCACGGGGGGTGCGCCGCTGTGAAACCTGGATTTCCTCCGGCAGATCGGGCGGTATGGATAACATCCACGAGGTCGAACTCCGGATCCCCCTACCCGACGACACCTCGAGCGCCGCCTACACCCGGGCTGCGGTCCGCGAAGCCCTGTCCGGGTGGGGGCTCAGCGAGCTCGAACCAGTAGCCAGCCTGGTGGCCACCGAGTTGGTGACCAATGCCGTCATTCACGCCGACGCCGGGCCGAGCCAGCTCACCCTGCGCGTGCGCGGCGGACGGTTGCGGATCGAGGTGTCCGACGGCGATTCCAGTCGGCTGCCACGGCGGATGCACCGCGATGTGACGGCCGAGGGGGGTAGGGGCCTAGCCCTGGTGGAGTCACTCTCGGCCGCATGGGGAACGCTGCGGCCCCGTATCGGTCACGGTAAGACGGTGTGGTGTGAGCTGGATCTTGTCGAGCCATAGCCGTTAGGTCGGTGTAGGCAGCCGTGAGTTCGATGTCGGACGACGAGCTCGGCCCGACGGGGTTCAGGCGGCGCTGGCTCTGAACCGGCCCCCGTCACGTCGACGACGAGCGGTCCCACGAGGCGGACGGGAAGACATGGCCGACATGTCGTGGAGGGCGCAGCAGTCCGCACCGTTATAGATGGAGAGCCGGGCGTCGCATCCCTCATGGGCACACACCCGGCCGGGGCGGTACACGGGCGGCGCGCCGTGGCCCCCCAGTGGCTCTGATGCCACCGACCCGGCGGTTGTGTTGCGATCTCGCATTGGCACACCTCCTCGTTCAAGGGGGGAGGTACCCGGACACCGGCAGCACCAAACCCGATCGGCGGGCACCGGTGCGGGATCACCGCTCGTCGGCGAGGTTCTCCCTGATCCGGGCCAGGCTCTGAGCCAGCAGGCGGGAGACGTGCATCTGGCTGATACCCACCCGGGCAGCGATCTCCGACTGGGTCAGCCCGTCGACGAACCGGAGCCGAACCACCTCCTGCTGGCGCTCGGGCAGGGCCGCCAGGGCCGGGGCCAACACGGAGCGTTCGTCGACCACGGCCACTTCTGCGTCATCTTCTCCCAATCGGTCGGCCAACGTCTCGTCCCGTTGGCCGGGGGCATCGATCGACGACGAGCGATAACCCTGACCGGCTTCTATCGCCTCGAGAATCGCGTCTTGGGAGACGCCGATCGACTCGGCCAGTTCAGGAACGGTGGGGGGCCGGCCCAGCTCCTGGGAGAGCGCGTCGATGGTGTGCCCGAGCTCCAAGTACAGCTCCTGGATGCGTCGGGGCGCTCGCACGGCCCAGCCCTTGTCCCGGAAGTGCCGTTTGAGCTCGCCGATGACCGTTCCGGTGGCGTACGTGGTGAACTCCACCCCGCGTTCGGGATCGAAACGATCGACCGCCTTGATCAAGGCGATCGAGCCAACCTGGACCAAGTCGTCGTAGGGCTCGCCCCGATTGGCGAACCGGTGAGCCAGTCGCCGGGCCAAACCGATGTGCTCGGTGACCAACTCGTCCCGCAACTGCTCGTCGCGGGAGGCAGCGAACTCGACCCATCGTTCCCGGGGCAGCGGTGGCCGCCGGGCATCATCGGCCATCAGTGTTCAACCCTGCTCCTGCGCTTGGATAGCCACGCTCGTCGCCGACTGTCGCTGGATTCTCGGCCGTGCTCGTCCACGAGGGCCTCGATCAACCGCATCGACAAGTCATCGGGCTCCCCGGGGCCGACGACGTCGTCGGGCTCACCGCTCCCATCGAGCTCGCAGGTGATGGCGATGGTGGCCTCGTCCACCGAGAACTCGAGGCGAACCGTCCCCGACTTCGCTCCCCACACAACCGACAGGCACAGCTCGTCGACGGCCAGGCGGAGATCCTCGATCTCCTCGATGTCGAAGTCGGCCCGGGAGGCCATGGTGGCCGCCGTGATCCTGGCCAGCACCAGGAGCTCCGACCGTACCGGTAGCGACAGTGTGACCGTGTCGCTCATCCCGCCAGCGCTTCGTCCACGGTGGCGAAGATGGGAAACACCCGAACGAGATCGGTGATCTCGAACACCTTGAGGATCCGAGGTTCGGCGATCACCAGCTTGAGGGTCCCGCCCGAGTCGCGCAACCGCTTGAACGACCCCACCAGCACCCCGAGTGCGGTGGAGTCGAGGAAGGACACGCCCAGCAGGTCGACGACGACCACGTTCGCCCCCCCGGCCTCGTGGACGCCGAGGTGCTCTGCCAACGTCGGCGCCGTGGCGACGTCGATCTCTCCGGCGACGGCAACGACAGGCACCCCGCCGATGACCCGTTCGTTGATCTCAAAGGTCAGCTCCATGATCTCCTGTCCTTCATCGCTCCGACTTTCCTCGCTCGGACCCTGGCCCCGCTTGGTCTACCCGCCCGCGGCTTCATCCCGTACATGAACCTCGCTCCCCTCGAGCTGAGTTGGACAGTGCCCATCTCGATGGATGGCGAAACCGGCACCGGTCCATTTCCCAATTGGCTGATATGGCTTTGTCGAAGGCTACGCCACCCCGGGACCGGCTCGGTCGCCAGGCGAACAAGCACCGGCTCACGAGGAGGAAGCGTGGCGAACATGCAGGCACAGCTGGGGCTCAACCTGGGCAAACGCCTCCGGGCGCCTCCGGAGGCCGAGCCCGTCCCCCATCCGGAGACCCCAGGGCCGAACGGATGCGGGCGAGCTCACCGCCCTACCGAGGCGACCGCTGGATCCGCCCGGCCAGCGGCAGGACGAACCAGAGGCCGATGAAGACCACCGGCATGATCGAGGACAGGATGGGCACGACGGCACCGGCGGCAACGGTGCTGACCACCAGCCAGACAGCAGCCGACAGGGCCAGACCCACGGTGGCCAATCCGCTCAGGGCAAGCACGTTGGACACGGCCAGGAGCCTGCCCTTCTCGTGCTGGCGAAACACGATCCGGTGATAGGCCACGGGGGCGGTGAGCAATGCAGTGGCCCCGACAGCCAGGAGCAGGCTGACGAGGTACAGAATCCGTTGAGGGTGGTCGAGCCGGCTGAAGTGGTTGGTGAAGGGCAGCGAGAGCAGAAACCCGAAGAGGACCTGGACGCCCAAGCTGGCCACCCGCAACTCTTGGAGTAGTTCGGCCAGGTTCCGATCGATGCGTTCGTCCTCGGACTCGTATCTACCGTCGTTGGCCGGCTCTGCTCCCCCCGAGTCCATCACCTCAAGGGCATACCCGCCACCAACCGGCGCTGAACATCGCTTGCGGTTAGCCCATGGGCCTGCCGGGTACCTAAGTGGGGCCTCGCCGACGCACCAGCTCGGCCTGGGGAAATCGAACGGAGGAGGCCATGGCCACGATTGCGTCAGAGCTGCTGATCGAACGGCTCGTCGACTGGGGCGTCGACACCATCTTCGGGCTTCCCGGCGACGGGATCAACGGGATCATGGAGGGCTTGCGCCGCAACCAGGAGCGGATGAGGTTCGTGCTGGTGCAGCACGAAGAGGCGGCCGCCTTCATGGCCACGGGCTACGCCAAGTCGACCGGCCGGCTCGGCGTTTGCCTGGCCACATCGGGCCCGGGGGCCATCCATCTGCTGAACGGCCTCTACGACGCCAAGCTCGATCATGCCCCGGTGCTGGCCATCACCGGGACCCAGGAGACCCAGATGCTGGGAACGGGATACCAACAGGAGGTCCACCTGGAGAAGCTGTTCATGGACGTGGCCGAGTACAACGAAATGATCCACGTCCCCATCCAGATTCCCACGCTGGTGGATCTGGCCATCCGCCATTCCCTCTCCCGCAAGACGGTGAGCCATCTCACCATCCCCAACGACATCCAGGTGGCCGACGCAGATGCCGACCCGTACAAGGCGGTTGCCCCCGCAGTGGTCAAACCGACCACCGCCACCTACATCCAGCCTCCGGGACTCCCCCGGACCCACGACCTCCAAGCGGCCGCCGACGTCCTCAACGCCGGTGAGAAAGTGGTGATGCTCATCGGTGCCGGGGCCCGCCACGCCACCGAGGAGGTCCTGTCCGCCGCCGAGCAGTTGGGCAGCCCCATCATCAAGACGCTGTCGGGTAAGGACGCGGTACCCGACGACCACCCCTACACAACCGGCGGTATCGGGCTGTTGGGCACCAGCGCGTCCGAGGAGGCCATGGAATCCTGCGACACCCTGTTCATGGTGGGCACCAACTTTCCCTATACCAAGCACCTCCCCGAGGCAGGACAGTGCGCCGTCGTACAGATCGATGCCGACCCCATACGCTCGGGTGGCCGGCTGCCCACCGATGTCCCCCTCGTCGGTGACGCCAAAGAGGCCTTGTCCGCTCTCGTCCCGCTGCTCCATGGTCGCGACGACCGCTCCTTCCTGGAGAAGGCGCAACAGGACATGGCTGACTGGCGGAAACACATGGCCGCCCTGGAGGGGATCACCACCGACCCCATCCAGCCGCAGCACCTCATGCGAGTGGTCGACCAACTGGCTTCCGATGACGCCATCCTGGCCTCCGACTCGGGAACCGTCGCCACGTGGGCGGCGAGGCACTTCGACATCCGAGGCGACCGCAAGTTCTACCTGTCGGGCAACTTGGCCTCGATGGCGCCCGGCCTCCCTTATACCATCGCCGCCCAATGGGCCCACCCCCACCGGCAGTGCGTCGCCTTCGTCGGGGACGGAGGCTTTGCCATGCTGATGGCCGATTTCGCCACCGCCTGCCGGTACGAGCTCCCGATCACGGTGATCGTCAACAACAACGGTGAGCTGGGCCAGATCATGTGGGAGCAATTGGTACTCGGCTATCCCGAGTTCGGCATCCGCTTCGAGAATCGGCTCGACTTTGCCCCGTGGGCCGAGGCCTGTGGTGGCCTGGGCATCCGCGTGGACAAGTCTGACGAGCTCGAGGACGCCGTGACCAAGGCGCTGAACCACCCCGGGCCCTCGCTGGTCGATGTCTCCGTCAACCCCGACGAACCGCCCATGCCCGGCAAGGTCCAGTACGAGCAGGCTAAGGAGTTCGCAAAAGCCTTCCTGTCCGGTCAACCTCGGAAGGCGACCATCGCCACCACCCTCTTCCGGGACAAGATCAGCCAGCTACGGTCGTGAACCGGGTCGGGCGAAGGGTCGATCAGCTGGTCGACGATGTGCAACACGGGCGGTTCGAGCGGTCGTTGGCCGGGCTCACCGGGGTCGGTGCACTGATCACGGGAACCGAGATCTGGCTCGAGCACGACCGAGCCAGCTTCGCCAACCGGATGATGTGGCTACCCGTGGCCCTGACCCCGGTGGTGTCCATCGCCGGCATCGCCGGCATCTTCTCCCGGCGTGCGGCCAAGACGGTGCTGCCGCTGGTCTCGGTGGTGGTGCTGGCCAACAGCGCCCAGGGCCAGTACCTCCACCTGCGGGGGATCGCCCAGCGGCCGGGGGGATGGAAGATGGCCCGCTACAACGCCGAGATGGGCCCACCCATGTTCGCTCCCTTGCTCTTCGGCCTGGTCGGCGGGATAGGGCTGCTGGCCGCCATCTTGCGGCGCGAGCCCCGCCGGTGAGGGCCACGCCGGGATCGGCTCCACCGCGGTTCCCCGGCTACGACGTGACGGACCAGTCCCACACCTGGGACGAGGTGACCAAAGGTGTAGTCCTCGGTCGTCTCGACCCTCCGGCGACGATGCAATTCTTCAGCCCGGAGGAGGTGCCGACGGCTCGAGCCCTGGTCAACCGGCTCCTGGCCCAGGACGAGGAGCCGCGGGTGCCCGCGGTTGAACTGATCGATGCCAAGCTGGCGGCCCGACAGGGAGACGGCTACCGGCACCGGGACATGCCCGAGGACTGGGAGGCCTGGCGGCGATCCGTGGCCGGGTTGGACGCCGATGGCCGCCGGGCCAGCGGGAGACCGTTTTGGGACCTGAGCCGCCAGGAACAAAAGAACGGGATCGAGCACGTACGGGGCTTGGATGGGGATTGGTACGGCATGCCGTCTGAGCGCGTGTTCCCGCTGTGGCTTCGCTATGCCTGCGAGGCCTTCTACGCGCATCCGTGGGCATGGAACGAGATCGGGTTCGGCGGCCCCGCGTACCCCCGGGGCTACAAAAACCTCGGCATCGGGCGTCGCGAGCCCTGGGAGGTGGCCGAGGCCTACGAACCTGATCCCATCCCTTGGGTGGAGCGCGCCGAAGCAGCTCGTCGTCGCCACGAGCCCGAGCCGACGCCTCCCGATGATGACCAGTCATCCACCACCGGCCGTTCGGCCGATGATCACCGGCGATGAACCGGGTTCGCCAGCGCAACGAGTCGGCCTGGCTCCTGCCCAACGACGGCACTCGCACCAATCACGCCCTTCGCTCGGACATGCGGCGCTTCGGCCAGGATGAGGTGGTCGACGTCGTCGTGGTCGGATGCGGCGCCGGCGGCGGTGTCCTCACCCAACGCTTGGCCCGCCGTGGCTGGAAGGTGGTGGCCTTCGATGCCGGACCCTTCTGGGACCCCGACCGGGACTGGGTCAGTGACGAAGCCGGCTCGCACGGGCTGTACTGGAACGAGCCCCGGGTCATCTCCGGGAGCGACCCGGTAGCCCTGGGCAACAACAACTCGGGGCGGGGTGTGGGCGGGTCCATGGTGCACTTCGCCGGGTACGCCCCTCGGTTCCACCCGTCGGATTTCCACACCTACTCCGCCGACGGAGTCGGGGCTGACTGGCCCATCGAGTACGGGGATCTCAAGCCCTACTACGAGCAGATGGAAGAGGAATTGCCGGTGGCCGGCCAACCGTGGCCGTGGGGTGATCCACACCGCTACCCCCAGTCCCCGCATCCCATCGCCGGGAACGGCATGGCCTTCGTCAACGGCTGCGAGGCGCTGGGCATCCCCTTCCGGGTCGGACCGGTGGCTATCGTCAACGGTAGATTCGGCAACCGCCCCCACTGCATCTACAGGGGGTTCTGCCTACAGGGCTGCAAAGTCAACGCCAAGGCATCACCGCTGATCACCCATGTCCCCGATGCCCTGGCCCACGGTGCGGAGATCCGACCGGACAGCATGGTGACCCGGGTCGACATCGGCCACGACGGGTTGGCCACCGGCGTGACCTATCGCCAAGGCGGCGTGGAGCTCCGGCAGCGCGCCCGTCTGGTCGTCGTGGCCGCCTACTCCATCGAGACGCCGCGCCTCCTGCTCAATTCGGCCTGCGATCGCTTTCCCGACGGGGTGGGCAACGACTTCGATGTGATCGGCCGGTATGTCATGGTCCAGGGCGCGCCCCAGACGGCCGGTCGGTATGACGATGATGTCCGCTCGTACAAGGCACCTCCTCCCGAGGTGTCCAGCGAAGCCTTCTACGAGACCGACCCGAGCAAGGAGTACAAGCGCGGCTTCTCCCTCCAATGCATCTCCCCACTGCCCATCGCCTTCGCCGAGCACGTCGCGGCCCAAGGCCACTGGGGCGAGGTCCTTCGCGAGTACATGCGGGACTACGTCCACTGGTCGACGTTCGGAGCCATCACCGAATTCCTCCCCCAGCGAGACAACCGGGTGACCCTGGCCCCAGAGACCGATCAGCACGGGCTACCGGTGGCCGACCTGGCCTATTCCCTGTGCGAGAACGACCATCTCCAGGTGAAGGCGGCCACCAAGGTCATGACCGACATGCACCGGGCGGCGGGGGCGGCCGAAGCGATCACCATCAACCGCTACGCCCACCTCATCGGAGGCGCCCGCATGGGGGCCGACGAACGAACGGGCGTGGTCGACGCCGACCTTCGCTCGTTCGCCGTGCCCAACCTGTACATCGTCGACGGAAGCGTCTTCCCCACCCAGGGAAGTGCGAATCCGGCCCTGACCATCATGGCTCTGGCGGCGCGGGCCGCAGACCACCTGGCCTCTGCCAACCGGGGCTAGAGCCTTTCTGATGGATGCACCGGCCATCGACCGCCTGGACAGCTTCGCGTACCGCGTGCCCACCGACACGCCCGAGGGAGACGGCACGCTGGCATGGGATGCCACCACCGTGGTGGTAGTGACCCTTCATGCCGGCACAATCACCGGTACGGGCTGGACGTACGGCAGTGCTGGATGCCGGACGGTGGTGAATGCGGAGCTCTCCCCCAGCCTCCTCGGGGCCAACCCGCTGGACATTGCCGGCACGACCGAGGCGATGGTTCGGGCAATCCGCAATCTGGGCCGGCCCGGCGTGATCAGCAGCGCCATTGCCGCCGTCGACACCGCCCTGTGGGACCTGAAGGCACGACTCCTCGATGTGCCCCTGGCCGACCTGTTCGGCCGGTTCCGCGACAACGTCCCCATCTACGGGAGCGGCGGGTTCACCACCTACGATGACGCAACCACGGCACGACAGCTCGAGGCCTGGGTGGCCGACTGCGGTGCCACCGCGGTCAAGATCAAGATCGGTGAGTCCTGGGGCTCGATGCCCGAACGAGACCTACACCGGGTGGCCCTGGCCCGGGCCAGCATCGGCGAGGACGTGGCCCTGTACGTCGATGCCAATGGTGGCTATGACCGCAAACAGGCGGTGCGGCTGGGACAGCGACTGTCCGATGAGTTCGGGGTGACCTGGTTCGAGGAGCCGGTATCGTCCGACGATCTCGATGGTCTCCGTACCGTACGCCAGCACTGCATGGCAGACGTGGCCGCAGGAGAGTACGGCTACGACGTCCCCTACTTCGCCCGAATGCTCACCGCCGGCGCCGTGGACTGCCTGCAGATAGATGTGACCCGCTGCGGGGGCTACACGGAATGGACCCGAGTGGCGGCTCTGGCCCGGGCACACGGGCTGGACGTCTCCGGTCACTGTGCCCCCAATCTCCATGCCCATGTGGCCCTGTCCACCCCCCACCTCAGACATCTCGAGTACTTTCACGACCACCAGCGCATCGAGGCCATGCTGTTCGACGGATCGCTCCAACCGCACCATGGGGCACTCTGGCCCACCAGCGCCCCCGGTCATGGCATGGTGTTGAAGCCGTCCGACGCCGAGCGGTTCCGAATCGGGTAGGCAGCCACACCGGCCCATCCGGCGACCATGATTGCCGGGCCCCGATTCGGGGAACGACAACTCCACGGTCGGCACGGGACGAGGAGAGGGCAGATGCCATCGAAGTCAGCCAACGTCAAGAACACCAAACAGTACGAAGCCTTGAAGGACAAAGGCATGTCCAAGGAGCGGGCGGCGAAGATCGCCAACTCGCCCGGAGCATCCAAGCGGGGAGGCAAAAAGTCGGGATCGGGCAGCACTGCTCGGCAACGGGGGATGACGGCCCAGAAGCGGGAGGCAGGCAAGAAGGGCGGCCGGGCCGCGGCCAAGAGGACATGAGCATCGACACCGAAGCGCGGAACTGAGGCCCAGTGGCCGACGCGGTGGTGATCGGAGCCGGTCCAAACGGGCTGGTCTGCGCCAACATGTTGGCCGATGCCGGATGGGAGGTCGTGGTGCTCGAGGCCGCCGGCACCCCGGGGGGCGCCGTCTCCAGCGCTGATTACCTGGGCCCCGGGTACGTCGCCGATGTCTGCAGCGCCTTCTACCCGCTGGCCGCGGCGTCCCCCGCCATCATCGATCTCGGTCTCGAGGACCACGGGCTGCGTTGGCGACATGCGCCGGTCGTCCTGGCCCATCCGTTGCCCGACGGCCGGGCCGCCGTGCTCCACCGCGACATCGAGCAGACCGCGGCCAACCTCGACGGCTTCGCTCCGGGGGACGGCGAGGCGTGGATGGGCCTTCACCGGCAGTGGGACCGGGTCGGGGACGATCTCCTGGCCGCGCTGTTCAACCCGTTCCCCCCGGTTAGGGCCGGACTGCGCCTCGCTGCCGCACTGGGCCCGTCGGAGCTGCTCCGCTTCGCCCGGTTCGCCACGTTGCCGGTACGGCACCTGGGCGAGGAGCGCTTCACCGGACCGGGCGGACCGTTGCTGCTGGCCGGTAACGCGCTCCACACCGACCTGTCGCCGGAGTCGGCGATCAGCGCGTTCTACGGGTGGCTGCTGGCCATGCTCGGCCACCAGGTGGGATTCCCCGTCCCCCAGGGGGGCGCCGGCCAGCTCACTGCGGCCATGGTCCGACGCCTCGAGGCCAAAGGTGGCAACGTGCAGTGTGGGCAGCGCGTCGGCCAAGTGGTGGTGCGAAAGGGCCGAGCGGTCGGCGTCGTAACCGAGTCAGGTGACACCGTCTCGGCGCGGCGGGCGGTGATGGCCGACGTACCGGCCACCACGCTGTTCGGGAACCTGGTGGGGTGGGAGGATCTGCCCGCCCCGCTTCGACGGGACC
>DASXMT010000487.1:0-3927 GCA_036495505.1 Acidimicrobiales bacterium
TCGGACGGGGACAGGTCCACAGCTTCGACAATGCCGGCGGGGTTGACGGGGCCTTCTTGTCGGTGGCCACTCCGGGCATCTTCCGGACGGCCTACTTCTTGGAGATCGCCGAGGTGCTCGCGGCGTCGCCCGATGGCCCGCCCGATAAGGGCGCCATGTTCGCCGTGATGCAGCGCCACGGGCTCACTCCCGCTCTACCGGGCCCGCTGGCTGCGCCCGCCACCTGATCCCAACCCGATCGGGCTCCTACTGCCCCTTGAAGACGGGGTCCCGCTTCTCCGTGAACGCTTTGAGCGCCTCCCATGTGTCCTCCGAACCGAAGTTCACCGTCTGGGAACGGGCCTCATCCTCCAACGCCTGGTCCATGGAGACGGCGAATGAGTTGTTGAGCATGGTCTTCGTCATCGACAGGGCCAGCGGAGGGCCGGCGGCCAGGCGTCGGGCCCAATCATCGACGAAGGCATCGAGCTCGGCTGCCGGCACCACCCGGTTGACGATCCCGAACTCGGCTGCTTCGGCCGCACTGATGATGTCGGCGAAGTAGGCCAGCTCCTTGGCCCGGTGGAGCCCGATCATTCGGGGAAGCAGCCACGAGGACCCGAAGTCGACCGACAGCCCGCGCTTGGAAAAGATCTCTGAGAATCGAGCGGTCTCGGAGGCCACCACCAGATCGCAGCCCAGAGCCAGGCTCATGCCGGCCCCCGCCGCAACCCCGCCGACCTTGGCGATGGTGGGTTTGGGGAACCGATGAAGGCGCATGGCCACGTCCCCGAGAGCCCGCATCTGGACCAGGTACGGGTCACCGGGGCGCCCGGCCACCTCACTCGTGGCTCCAAGATCAGCGCCCGAGCAAAAGGCGTCACCGGCACCGGTCATCACCATGACCCGGTCGTTCCGGTCGGTGGCTACGTCGTCGAACGTGGCCAGGAGCTCCCTCCACATCACGCCGTTGGCGGCGTTCTTGCGGGCCGGTCGGTTCATGGTCACCGTGACGACGCCCTCGAAGCGCTCCACGATCAAGGTCTCGAGCTGGGTCGACATGGGGGCCACCCTACTGGCGGCACAGAGGGTTGCCACCGGTGCACAAAGGGTCGCCCCGCGGGCACGATTGACCGCCTGGTGCCCCGGAGAGGGCTGTGGCTCCTCCGGAACGACTCGTTCAGGACGACTCCACCAGAACGAGATCTTTACAACGCCTCTTCCATCTCTAGAACGCCTCTTCGATCACGTCGACCTGCCCGGCAGTGACGGAGACGACGTCGAAGCGAACGTCTACCAATGAGCGGCCCGAGGCCGGCGTCAGCTCGGACAACCACCGCCGGGCCAGCTGCCGGATGCGACGCTGCTTGGCCGGAAGCACCGCTTCTGCTCCCGTTCCGAACCGATCGGTGGTCCTGGTTTTCACCTCGCAGAACACCACCGTCCGTCCGCGCCGGACGATGAGGTCGACCTCCCCTTCGCGCCGGCGCCAGTTCCGCTCGAGCACCTCATAGCCTTCGTCCTCGTACCACTGGGCGGCCAGGGCCTCTCCCTCGGAACCGAGGGCCCTACGGGAGTCCGGGCGCCACTCGGCGCCCTGGGTCACAGCTCCTTCTCGGGAAGCCGCTCGATGTTGACGTCTCGGAAGGTCAGAATGCGAACTGAGGGCACGAATCGGGCCGGGCGGTACATGTCCCACACCCAGGCGTCATTGAGTGTGACCTCGACGCAGGCCGGGTTGGTGCCCTCCTTCACCGAGACATCCACCTCGTTGGCGAGGTAGAAACGGCGTTCAGTCTCGACCACGTAGGAGAACAGAGGCAGGACGGCCCGGTACTCCTGCACCAGCGCCAGCTCGATCTCCGATTCGTATCGTTCGAGATCCTCTTCGCTCATCGGAGAGCGCTCATCACAGCGTGTTCATAGGGCCACAGCCATCGCCACAGCACAGTACCTCGCAGAGGAGGAAGGATCCCGGTCAGGGACGGACAGTGCGGCGCTCCTTGATCTTGGCCGACTTTCCGTGGCGTTCCCGCAGGTAATAGAGCTTCGCTCGGCGTACATCACCCAGCGATACCACCTCGGTCCTGGCAATGATCGGGGAGTGCACAGGAAACGTGCGCTCGACGCCGACGCCAAAGCTCACCTTGCGGACGGTGAACGTCTCCCGGACCCCGGTGCCCTGTCGACGAATGACAGCCCCTTGGAATACCTGGACGCGCTCTCGCGTGCCTTCCACCACCCGCACGTGGACCTTCACCGAGTCGCCGGGGCGGAACTCAGGAATGTCGTCGCGCAGGCTGTCGCGGTCGATGATGTCGGTCGGGTTCATGGGGCGCGTTTCTCCACGGATAGCTGTGCGTCACTGCCTGCCGGGACCCCGGACAGCGCCGCACGGGCGGAGTTGACCTGGGCATTCTGGCGAAACCGGCTAGCACCGGCCCCGACGAGGCTTACCAATCGTAGCCGTGTTCGTCGAGGAGGTGCACCTCATCGTGTTCAACCAGGAGCTTGACCTCGTCAGCCGTCAGTCCGCCACGGGCTGCGATCAGATCGGGGCGGCGGGTCAGGGTTCTGGCCAGGGCATTTGCCAGCCGCCATCGACGAATCCGTCCGTGGTCGCCGGACCGGAGCACAGCGGGAACCTCCCAGTCCCGGAATTCGGCCGGCCGGGTGTATTGCGGATACTCGAGGAGACCATCGGTGAAGCTCTCCTCCCCCGCCGATTCGTCGTTGCCCAGGACACCAGGCAGGAGACGGGCAACGGCCTCCACCACGACCAGGGCCGCCAGTTCGCCTCCGGCCAGGACGAAGTCCCCCACCGACATCTCGTCGTCGACCAGATGGTCGGCGACCCGCTGGTCCACACCCTCATAGCGACCGCACAACATCGAGAAGCCCTCCGCCGACCCGGCTAGTTCGGTAGCCACTCCCTGGTCGAAGCGACGGCCCGACGGGGTGAGCAGGATCAACGGCCGGGGCAGGCCCTCGGGGCTCGATGCCACCGCCTCCACGCAGCCGAACACCGGCCCGGGGGCGAGCACCATCCCCGCCCCCCCGCCGAACGGCGAGTCGTCGACCGAGCGACGAGGATCCTGGGCGGCGGAACGGAGGTCGTGGACCCGCAGATCGAGATCTCCCTGGGCCCGGGCACGGCCCAAGATGGACGCCCCGGCGTAGCCGTCGATGATCTCGGGGAAGATGGTGAAGACGTCGATGCGCACAGAGCCGTCCCGACCTCAGTCGAGGTCGAAGAGACCGTCGGGGGCATCGATGGTCACCCGGACACCTGGCTCGTTGGCCACCACGAAACGCAGGGGCACGAGAGCGCCGGTCGACAGCACCAAGAGGTCGCTGGCCGGATTGGCCTGCACGCTCTCGACGGTGCCGAGCACCGCGCCGTCCGTGTCGACCGCCTCCGACCCGACCAGGTCGTGGACCCACAGGACGTCGGGATCATCGAGCGGCGGGGCGAACAACTCGGTTCCTCGGAGGGCCTCGGCGGCGTCGATGCCGTTGCACGCCTCGAACTGCACGATCCATCGGCCCTGGTGGGCAGAGGAACGTACCACCCGGTACTCAGTTCCGTCCTCGCCGGCCAGGATGGATCCGGCGGCTACCCGCTCATCCCGGTTGGTGGAGAGGGAAACGATGACGTCACCACGGAGACCGTGGGGCTTGACGATGGTGCCCACGTGGAGCAACGGTCGAGCTGGTGCGCCCTTACCGTGATCGGCGGGCGTACCGGACGTGCCCGTCTCGGACACGAAGGAGATCGCCTCAGTCGTCGACGATGTCGACGTTCGTCTGAATGCCGTCCCGGGCGCCGGCCGCAGCCACCAGCGTGCGGATGGCCTGGGCGACGCGGCCGCGACGACCGATGACCCGGCCCATGTCATCGGGGGCGACGTGGATCCGGAAGCGAACAGAGCCGTCCCGCTCCTCGGT
>DASXMT010000488.1:0-4676 GCA_036495505.1 Acidimicrobiales bacterium
ATCCGGCGTAGCCGACCGGGATGGCCAGGGCCATGCCGGTGGGACCCACCGCTCTTCCCCCACCCGGCGAAAGGGTCACCCCGGTCCAGGCCACCAGGTCCGCCCCGGCATCGCCTGGCTTGGCGTAGGCCGGCAGCGGAAGATCGGCATCGAGCCGGATCACCGGCAGCGGCACCGCCCCCCAGGGGCTCTCGATCGGCTCAACCATGTCCATCTGCCCCGACACGTGCCTCTCCTCCCGCATTGCTTCTCATGGACGCTACTGCGACAGCCAGGGTGCGTCCCAAGGCACCGGCCGGACCGGGTCACGGCCCCCCGGTAGCAGGAAGCCACTTGGAGTAGGGGAATACACCCGATAGCGTCCACCATCGTGCTCGTGTGGATGGATCTGGAGATGACCGGCCTCGACCCGGGGCGACACGTCATCGTCGAGATCGCCACCCTGGTCACCGACGACGACCTCACCATCGTGGCCGAGGGCCCCGACCTGGTCGTGGCCACGCCCGCCGCCCAGCTGGCCGAGATGGACGACTTCGTCCGCAAGATGCACACCTCGAGCGGCCTGCTGAAGGAGATCGAGGACTCGACCGTCTCGCTGGCCGACGCCGGTGCCGCCACCCTCGCCTTCATCCAGGAGCACGTGCCCAAGCGCCGAACCGTGCCCCTGGCCGGCAATTCGATCGGCACCGACCGCCGGTTCCTCGCCGCCTATCTCCCCGCCATCGAGGAGTACCTCCACTATCGCTCGGTCGACGTGTCCACCATCAAGGAGTTGTGCCGACGCTGGTACCCGGAGATCCTCGCCGCCGCCCCGACCAAGGCCGTGGACCATCGGGCCATGGACGACATCAAAGAGAGCGTGGCCGAGCTGGCCTACTACCGGGCGACCGCCTTCCGTCCCACCGCCTCCACCGATTCCCCGACCCCAGAGGAAGCACCGTGACCGAGACGGCCGAGGAGGCGACGCCCGAGCCAATCGCCGTGACCCTTGCCGAGGCGACGGCCACGCTGACCGCTGAGGGTCAGCTCTTCGAGATGGACCACCTGGAGATCCGGGGCATCCCCACCCGGATCTGGAAGAACGCCCCGGCCACGTTGCGTACCGTGCTCGAGCTCTCGGCTGCTTACGGCGACAAGGACTTCATCGTCTACGAGGACGAGCGGGTGACCTTCAGGCAGCACTTCGCCATGGTGTCAGCACTGGCCCGGCAGCTGGTGGAGCGCTTCGGGGTCCAAAAGGGCGATCGGGTGGCCATTGCCATGCGCAATCTCCCCGAATGGATCATTGCCTTTTGGGCCGCGGCGGCCGTCGGTGCCGTGGTCGTACCGCTGAATGCCTGGTGGACGGGGGCCGAGCTGGCCTACGGGCTGACCGACTCGGGCACCTCGGTGGCCTTCGTGGACGAGGAGCGCGCCGCCCGGATTCGCCCGCTGCTCGCCGAGCTGACCGGCCTCAGCGCCGTGGTGGTGGCCTCGGAGACGAGGGACGCCGGCGTGTCGGCCCGCCGTGACGCCGACTCGGCGCACGTGCCCGAGCAGGTCACCGTGGTGACCTTCGCCGAGGCCATGGGCGAGACAGAGAGCGACAGCGGGCTCCCCGAGATAGACCTGCAGCCCGACGACGACGCCACCATCTTCTACACGTCGGGTACCACGGGTCGGCCCAAGGGGGCGGTGGGCACCCACCGCAACACGTGCTCCAACCTCATGAACCTGTTGTTCATCGCCACCCAGGGCCAGCTTCGCCACAGCGGTGGCCCCGGAGACGTGGGCGGCGGCGGCCAGAACGCCAACCTGTTGTCGGTGCCCCTGTTCCACGCCACCGGCTGCCATGCCGTGCTGGTCACCAACACCGCGGCGGGCGGGAAGCTGGTGATGATGCACCACTTCGATCCCGAGCGGGCCCTCGAGCTCATCGAACGGGAGAAGATCACCCTCTTCGGTGGCGTCCCCGCCATGGTCATGCAGATCATCGACTCGCCCGACTTCGCCCAGCGCGACACCTCGTCGGTGCGCAGCATCTCCTACGGCGGGGCCCCGGCCCCACCGGACCTGGTGCGGCGGATCAAGGAGTACTTCCCGGTGGGGTCGCCCTCCAACGGCTACGGGCTGACCGAGACGTCGGCCATGAGCACCATGAACTCCGGCGACGACTACGTCCGCAAGCCCGACAGTGTCGGTCCCCCGGTTCCCGTGTGCGATGTCGCCGTGGTCCCCGACGACTACGAGGGGACAGAGCCCCCGCCCGACCAGGCCGGCGATCCCGACCGGACCGGCGAGCTGTGGATCAAGGGGCCCAACGTGGTCCGCGGCTACTGGCACCGGGACGAGGACACCGCCCGGTCGTTCACCGACGGCTGGCTCCACACCGGCGACGTGGCCCGCATCGACGACGAGGGGTTCGTGCACATCGTCGACCGGACCAAGGACATGATCATCCGAGGCGGCGAGAACGTCTACTGCGTCGAGGTGGAGGCTGCCCTCTTCGAGCACCCGGCGGTGGCCGACTGCGCCGTCATCGGGGTGCCCCATCCCGTGCTGGGCGAAGAGGTCGGTGCCGTGATCGTGCTCCGCCCCGGCCACGAGGTGGCCGCCGACGAGCTCTCCCGTCACGTGGGTGAGCGGCTGGCCGCCTACAACGTGCCCACCCGGTACTGGTTCCGGAGCCAACCCCTCCCGCGCAACCCCGCCGGCAAGGTGCTGAAGCGCGAGCTCCGTGACGAGCTCGTGGGCGACGGGCCCGCTCCGGGAACGCCCTAGTCGAGCAGGGCCACGATGTCGGCCCAGCCCCCGTCCTCGAGGGGGCCCACCACGGTCTGGGCCGCAGCCCGGGCCGCAGCCGACCCGCTGGCCGGGGCGCACGACCTCCCCGCCCCCTCCAACAACTCCACGTCGTTCTCGCCGTCCCCGATGGCCAACACGCCTGCGGGGTCGATGCCGGCATGGGCACAAAAGGCCAGGACGCCCTCCCACTTGGACACACCGTACGGTCGCACCGTGAGACAGAACTTTCCATGGGTGATGTCGTGGGCGACGGTTGCCGAACCCAGGCCGCGGTGGTGCACCGCATCGGCGACCGGCTGCAGCACGTCACGGGGAAGGCCGAACAGCTGGAAGGAGAAGACGGCGGCCGACATGGCCGTCTGCATCAGGTCGCCGCGAGCACCGAAGCTGGCCAGGTAGGCCACGTTGGCCGGGGGCGACGACGGATCGGGCCCGATGACGACGTCTCGCCGGTCGTCGACGTTGAGGCACGGCTCGATGCCGTGCTCGGCGAAGGCCTCGAGCACCGATGGCGCGCTGGCCTGGTCGAAGACGCGCCGGTGGAAGGTGGCGCCGTCACGCGGGTCGCGGCCCAGGGCCCCGTCCAGCAGCACCAGGGGCAGCGACAGCCCGTAGGGGGCGAGCCGAGGGAGGACGCTGCGCTGGCGGCGGGCCGTGGCGGCCAGGATCGGGGTGCCGCGGGCCAGCACCTGGCCGACGGCGACCACCGCCGCCGGATGGATCACGCAATCCCGGTCCCACAACGTGCCGTCCAGGTCGGTCACCACCAGTTGGACGGGATGGCGGCTCAAGGGCCGGACAGCGCCACCCGGGTGGCCTCGACGTCCCGGTGCATCTGGGCCACCAGCTCGCCGGCCGAGTCGAAGCGCATCTCGTCCCGCCGGACCTGGGCCACGAAGGACACCCTGGCCTCCTCGGCGTAGAGGTCGCCCTCGAAGTCCAACAGGTAAGCCTCGACCATGAGGGGACCCCGGTCCCCGTAGAAGGTGGGGCGGGTGCCGACCGAGATGGCCGTGGCCCACCGCCGGCCGTCGGGGCGCTCGTACCAGCCGGCGTAGATGCCGACGGCGGGAACGGCTATCCCGGCGGGAACCTCGACGTTGGCCGTGGGGAAGCCGAGGTCGGTCCCGCCGCGGCCGTCGCCGTGGGCCACCGTGCCCCGCACCTGGTGGGGACGCCCCAAAAGGGTGGCCGCCTCCTCCACCCTGCCCTCGGCCACCAGCGAGCGGATGCGGGTGGACGAGATGGGCACCGAGGCAACGCCGTCGTCGAAGGCGGTGGCCAACGACATCCCCTCCACGCTGAACCCGGCGTCGACGCCCATCTCCCGGAGCAGGGCCACGTTCCCCTTCCGTCCGTGACCGAAGTGGAAGTCCTCCCCCACCACGATCAACTTGGAAGCCACCGCACCGATCAGGATCTCCGATACGAAGTCCTCGGCCGACTCATTGGCCCGTTCGTCGTCGAAGGGGACCACCACCGTGCGGTCCACGCCGGCGGCGGCCAACAGCTCGAGCTTCTGGTCCAGGTCGCAGAGCAACAAGGGCGCCGAGTCGGGCCGGACCACGGTCGCCGGGTGACGATCGAAGGTCACCACCACGGTGGCCAACCCCCGGGCCTCGGCTCGGGAGCGCAAGTCGGCCAGGAGGACCTGGTGACCGACATGGACCCCGTCGTAGGCGCCGATGGTGACCGCCGATCCTCCGGCAGGGGGCACGCTGGCGGTCGGGTCGGTGACGATCTCCATCAGGCCCCGAGGTTATCTGGCGGGGGGTCTGCCCCTGGAACCAGCGTCATCCTGCCGCCACCAGCACGACGGCAGGGCGGATGCGGTCGGTCTCGGTGGCTTCATAGATGGCCAACAGCTGGCCGCCGTGGTCGACCAGGCCCCA
>DASXMT010000489.1:0-2312 GCA_036495505.1 Acidimicrobiales bacterium
ATGGAGCCCGGGCATCCAGGCTCGGCCACCACGGATCTCGATCCCGCAGCCCGGGCCCAAGAGCTGCGAGACCTGATCGGGTACCACAACAAGCGCTACCACGAGCTCGATGCCCCCGAGATCCCCGACGCCGACTACGACGCGTTGGTCCGCGAGCTGCGGGACATCGAGGCGAACTACCCGGACCTGGCCACACCCACCTCGCCCACGCAATTGGTGGGGGCGGCACCGTCGACCCAGTTCGCCCCGGTCGAGCACCGGGTCCCCATGATGAGCTTGGACAATGCCTTTTCGCCCGCTGAGCTCCAGGCGTGGGCCGATCGGCTGGCCAAGAGCATCCCCGCGGGCACGGCATTCGTGTGCGAGCTGAAGATCGACGGGCTGGCCATGTCGCTCACCTACCAGGACGGGCGCTACGTGCAGGCGGCCACCCGGGGAGACGGTCGCACCGGCGAGGACGTCACCCCCAACGTGGCCACCATCGAAGCCATCCCCGAGGTGCTGGACGAAGCGGTGGGCACGCCGCCGGCGGTCATCGAGGTCCGGGGCGAGGTCTACATGCCCATCCCCGCGTTCGAGGACCTGAACCGTCGGCAGGAGGCTGCCGGGGGCAAGGTGTTCGTGAACCCCCGGAACTCGGCCGCCGGCTCCCTCCGGCAAAAGGACGCCAAGGTGACGGCGTCACGCGAGCTGTCGTTTTGGGCGTACCAGGTGGGGGATCTGGAGGCAGCGCCGGGGGAGACGTTGCCCTCTGAGCTGACCGAGGGCCACTCGGACACGCTGCAGTGGTTGAGCCGAGCCGGGTTCCCCGTCAACCCCGAGGTGCGGGTGGTCCACGGGCTGGAGGAGGCCCTCGAGCGCTGCCGCTACTGGGAGGAGCACCGCCACGACCTGGACTACGAGATCGACGGGGTGGTGATCAAGGTCGACGACCTGGCCCTCCGGCGCCAGCTCGGGTCCACCGCCCGCGCTCCCCGGTGGGCCATCGCCTACAAGTTCCCGCCCGAGGAACGGACCACGCGCCTCAACGACATCGCCGTGTCCATCGGGCGCACGGGGAAGGCCACGCCGTTCGCCGTCCTCGAGCCGGTGTTTGTCAGCGGCTCGACCGTGTCGCTCGCCACCTTGCACAACGAGGACCAGGTCGCCCTGAAGGACGTCCGGCCGGGGGACACGGTCATCGTGCGCAAGGCCGGCGACGTGATTCCCGAGGTGGTGGGGCCGGTGCTGGGCCCGGCGACGGGGGAGACCGGTGCCACGGGCGAAGAAGGTGCCACGGGCGAAGATGGTGCCACGGGCGAAGATGGTGTGTCAGAGAATACGGGGGCAAGGGCGGGACGCCGGCGCCGACGGCGTCGGTGGAAGTTCCCCACCAAGTGCCCCAGCTGTGGCAGCCCGCTGATCCGCCTGCCGGGGGAGAGTGACACGTTCTGCACCAACCTCGACTGTCCGGCCCAGCGCGTCCAGCGCATCGCCCACTTCGGCTCCCGCTCGGCCATGGACATCGAGGGCCTGGGCGAGGAGCGGGTGCGGCTGTTCGTCGCCCTGGGCATGCTGAACGACGTCGCCGACCTCTACTCGTTCACGGCCGAGGCGCTGTCCGGGTTGGAGGGATTCGGCGCCCTGTCCGCAGCCAACCTCGTGTCCGCCATCGACACCTCGCGCACGCGCCCGCTCCACCGCCTGCTGATCGGCCTGGGCATCCGTCATCTGGGCCAGGTCGGCTCGGTGGCCCTGGCCCGCGCTCTCGGCGACCTGGACGCCATCATGGCCGCGAGCGAGGAGGAGCTGGCCGCAGTGGACGGCGTGGGCCCGGTGATCGGCGCCAGCGTGAAACGCTGGTTCGACTCCGGGGCGAACCGGGCAGTGGTGGAGCGGTTGCGCTCGGCCGGGCTCACCCTGGAGGAGCCCGGTGGAGCGGCCGGGGGTGGAGGCGCGGGCACCGGGGCCGAGTCGGGGCCTGCGGTACCCCAGACCCTGGCCGGAAAATCGGTGGTGGTCACCGGCACCCTGGACGGCTTCACCCGGGAAGAGGCGGAAGAGGCCATCCTGGCCCGGGGCGGGAAGTCGCCGGGCAGCGTGTCCAAGAAGACCTATGTCGTCGTAGTCGGCGTCGAGCCGGGAGCGTCCAAGGTGACCAAGGCCGAGAAGCTCGGAGTGCCCACGATCGACGGTAACGGGTTCTCGGGCCTGTTGGAGTCGGGCCTGTTGGAGTCGCGCCTGTTGGAGTCAGGACCGTTGGAGTCAGGAGAGCTCCCTTCCGAATGAAACACCGTGAGCCTGAAGCACCATGAGTCTGAAAAATCGTGAGT
>DASXMT010000490.1:0-2894 GCA_036495505.1 Acidimicrobiales bacterium
GACGATGTCTACGATTCGTCCAAGGCGAATATGGCGGCTCTGGACGCATTAGGCCAGGACGGCGCACCGAACTTCAACCGACTGCTCGACGGGGAGAAGTACTAGACATAACGCCTCGGCTGCTCGGGCCTGGACTACCCCTCTGGCCGTGCACTCTCGGAGCCGTCATCGTCGTGGTGTCCGTCGCCAGCCGCGGGCAGTAGCGGTGATCCCGCAGCGGTCCTCCCAGGCTGATTGTCCGTGTCCATAGCCTGTGATCACCCATCGACCTGCCGGTAGGCGATGCATGGTCACGTTCCAGATTTGTGTCCGCACTAGACGACCCAGAACCAGCGACCTCTCTCACCGGGATTGGCGCAATCGAGCTGATCGAACGCCCTAGCGAGGAGCGGGTATTTCGGCGTCCACCTCATCGGCAAGGTCGCACGGGCTGTCCGGCGGATCAACAGCATCGAGCTGGGTGGCGAGCAACCGAATCTGGGCGCGGAATGAATCGTGCTTCTCGGTGCCAAGTGGGGCAAGCAGGTGGGCCTCCGCCGCCCGGAGGCGGTCATTCAGGCTGGCGAGGAGCTCGTTTCCCTGTTCGGTGGCGACGATTCTGCGGGCGCGCCGATCGGCCGGATCCGGGCGACGCTCGATCAATTTCGCCGCTTCGAGGTCGTCGAGGAGGTACGTCATGACGGTACGGTCGATTCCGAGGTGCTGGGCCAGGGCGAGCTGGCTGGCGACCGTGCCCTGGGCAGCGGCTGAAAGGACCTGATAACCCCGGGGCCCACCGGGAAGGTCGGCCACTGCGGCGTGTGCCGCCTTGACATAGGCCCGAAAGATCATGCCCAGGCCCCACCCGAGGTCGTCGGTCAGCGCGTCCTCGCAGCCGGAGGCGTCATCAACTTGGTCGCGGTGGCCAGCAATGTCATCCACCGTTCCATCATACGAGCTGAGACCAGAAGCGTTGTGGATAAGATACTCTGTCTACATGATGATCTGCTTAGAATACAGTTTCAGGCGCATGGGTCCGGCTCCGGAGTGGCGCTGATTCCGGTCGCTCTGACAGGCATAGGCGACGGCTGCCCCGAGGAGGCGGAGGCCCACATCTTCACTAAGCAGAAGAGCGCGCTGGCTCACCGGGTGCCGGCGTTGGTGTGATGTCCGATGAGACCACGAAGTCCCGGGACCGGATGAGGGAGACGGCACACACCGCTCCGACGAGGGCAAGGACAGCGCTTACGACGAGCAGAACGTCGAGGGTGCTGGCAAAGCTCGAGCGGATGGCGGCGACCAGTGGTCCCCGCACCGATTTTGGCACTGCGTTGATGGACTGAGCGACGTTCCCCTGCTGAACCGCGGCGACGACGCTGGGCAGGTGCTCGTGGAGAGAAGGGATGGAAGCCAGGGCGTGGTCGAGCTTGTGCTGGAGGGAGGATGCGAAAATGGTCCCGTACACGGCGATCCCGGTGGCAATGCCGATCTGGCGAAAGGTCGTGTTGACGCCTGAGGCCATACCCGAGCGTTGGGGAGTAACCACGCCGACGGCTGTAGACGCCAGCGGCGGGTTGACCATTCCCGACCCGGCGCCGGCCACGACGAAGCCGGGGATCAGGTGGGTCCACGAGCTCGCTCCATCGAGCCCGGTCATGAGCAGCAGACCGATCCCGACCAGAAGGAGGCCGGGACCGATGAGCCAACGGACGGGCATGTGGGTGCTGAGCCGCCCAGCGATCGTCGCCGTTACCAGGGTCACCCCACTCATGATCAAAAGCCGGAGACCCGTCCCGAGGGCAGAGTAGCCAAGGTCGTCCTGTAGGTAGAGAACGAGGTACAACAGCATCGCATAGAGCGAACCGTTCATCGCGAAGGCGGCAGCCAGTCCGCCACTGAACGTGGGGATTCGAAACAGCGACAGGTCGAACAGGGGGTGTACCGCCCAACGCTCCACCGCCACGAACGCTCCCAGGAACACGACAGCGAGGGCGAGACAGATGACGACCCCGGTGTCGCTCCAGGCGATCTCTCCAGCACGGATCAAGCCATAGACCAGGCTCACCAGGCCGGCGGTGAGTGTCGCGAACCCAAGCCAATCAGGCCGTGCCGCGTTCGGCGTCTTGGACTCATCCACCCGCCACCTGGTGATGACCAGCGCGGCCACGCCGATGGGAAGGTTCACCAAGAAGATGCCCCGCCAACTGATGCCGGTGGTGATCACCCCGCCCAGCACCGGTCCGAGCCCGACTGCCACCCCGGTGATTGCACCCCAGACCCCGAAAGCCACACCTCGCTCTTTGCCATGGAAGCTCTGAGCCAGCAGGGCCAGCGAAGTGGCGAAGAGGATCGCCCCGCCTATGCCTTGGGCACTACGGGACAGGATCAACATGATCGGGGACTGGGCCACCCCACAGAGCAACGAACCGAGGGTGAAGACGATGAGGCCGATGGTGAAGAGCAGGCGACGCCCGTAACGATCGGCCAACGAGCCTGCGGTCAGCAGTACCGACGCCAGCGTCAGGGCGTAGGCGTCCACTACCCACTGCACCTCACTGAAGCTCGCATGCAGTCCCGACTGAATCGTCGGCAAGGCGACGATCACGATCGTCACGTCCAAGAGCAACATGAAGGTTCCCGCACACACCACGATCAATGTCCACCACTTCTTTTCCATGACCACCAGCCTGCCAGTCCGACGCTGGCGAGTTGATCTCGGGGGTGCGTAGACCTCGCCACACGTTGCGCGGCCGGGCGGTCTATTAGTTAGCAAAAGTAAGTATAATGGGACCATGAGCACATCCCCTTCGACGACGGTGCACCGGTTGGTGACCTCCTTGGAGTGCGCCGGCCTGGTGGCCGAGGAGAACGACGACGCCGACCGCCGGGTGGTCCGGATAAGGGTCACTGGGGAG
>DASXMT010000491.1:0-2300 GCA_036495505.1 Acidimicrobiales bacterium
ATTTCCGGCAGCACGGCGGCCGAAGTCGGAACAGCGGGAATTCTGGCAACAGAACCGAGCGAGGTCGTCCATGGAGTGAGATGCGGGCTCGAAAGGGAAGCGGGAGCGCGACTTGAGACGCTACTGAAATTATACAATGGCCAAACAGGGGGCTAGAAGCTGCTGAGTTTCTCTCGTATCCTCTTGGGCAGCATTGAGATCGACACAGAGGATGCCCGAACCACAGGGAGGTCGACATCATGCCTCATATCTGGCCGGAGGATACCGACTTCGCTCTTTGGGAGCTTGACGTCGTCGATCGTGACTGCCCCCACTGTGGCCACGGGATGTACATCTGCGACCATCGCCATCGCCATTTCTTCACCCTCGACGGCCCCGTCCATCTCGTCTGCAAGCTCAACCACTGTCCCGACCCGCGCTGTCCCGGGCACTCCAGGACCAAGAGCCCCGAGATCGAACCGACGATCGCCTTGCCCGGTTGGGGCATCGGCTGGGATGTCTTCTGCTGGATCGGGCATCGGCGGTTCTCACGCCACTGGTCGATCCCCCAGATCCGCGGCGAACTGCACGACTCCTTCGCGATCGACCTCACCGAACCCGGGATCGCCCAGTACATCCGGCGCTATCAGACGATGCTCGCGGCGCGTCAGCAAGACCCGGACGCCTTGCGTCAGCACTATCACGGGGCCGATTCGATCATCCTCTCGATCGACGGCCTGCAACCCGAGAAAGGGCACGAGACGCTCTACGTCGTCCGCGAGTTGACCGGCAAGCGCGTCTGGTTCGCCGAGGCGTTGCTCTCCGCGACGGCCGGCGAGGTCCAACGGCTGATCGCCAAGGCCAAGGAGTGGGCCGCCTCCTTGGACAAGCCGGTCGCGCTCTGGGTCTCGGATAAGCAGGACGCCTTCGTGACGGGGATCGCGGCGGAATTCCCCGACGTGCCCCATCGGTACTGCGCCAATCATTTCCTCCGCGACCTGGCCAAGCCCGTCCTCGAAGCCGACAGTCACGCCAAGGTTCAAATGCGCCGGAAGGTACGCGGCCTGAGGGGGATCGAGCGGTCGGTGCTGGAGCGCCGGCAAGAGTCGGCCCCGGAGGGATCGCCACGGGTGGCGGACAAGGCCGAGGCCGCCATCGAAGATGATCCCGCCGGCGACGTGGTCCTGGACTACTGCGCCGCGGTTCGAGGCATCCTGAACAACGACCAGGGCGGTCCGCTCCATCCTCCCGGGTTGCAAATGGCTGAGGCCTTGGACGAGGTTCGACAGTCGATCGGTCGGAACCTGGATGCGCGAAAAGGGGGTTCGCGGAGGAGCAACTGAGCCGACTGGCGGCCTGCATCGACAAGGGTTTGGAGTTGGTGAAACCGGAGCAGGCAGCGATCCGACTCCACGTCGCGACGATCGAGGAGGTGGCCGCGACCCTGGACCCCACTCAAGGCGGGTCCGCTTCAAGGCGGGCCGATTTCGAGGCGATCCTCGCGCGACTGGAGGGAGACGATGATCCGATCCACGAGCCGATGGCCCGTCTGATGCACAGCTTCCGAGCCGGCCTCTTCATCGGTGGGGACGACATGGACCGAGTGCAAGACAACCTCGATCTGGAGCGCTGGTTTCGCCTCCCCAAGGGGCACGAGCGTCGGATCCACGGCCACCGCCACGCCGGGGTGCGGATCGTCCGAGAAGGGGCGACGATGATGCTGGCCTTGGACGCCCACGTCAACCATCCGGAGCCGTTCACCGTCAACGAACTGTTGGTGTATCAGTCGGCACGTGAGCCTGAGTGCCAGCGTCAGGCGATCCACCGACACAAGGTGATGCGAAGAGCCCGCTCCAAAACGAAACGCCCTCAGCTACTGGCAGAGTTGGAACGCCGATACCTCGGGGTTTCTAGCCGCCTGTAGAGCCGTTGTTTGTAAATCGGACGTGCGTATTCCGCCTTGATCGACCGTGACCGTCCTGCTGTCCTCCGAGCCCGCGGAGCGACGTCCGGCGTTCGACCTCTTCCTATTCTAAAGATCGCCGCGGCGTGACAGGAAGTTGTTCTCCGGTCTCCTAGGCCGTGCGTGTGAGGTCCCTTCCCAGGCTGACCTGAGCCGACAGGCCGAGTCGAATCGAGCCGAAAGACTTCCCGGGGCGGAGTAATCGACCGATGCCCGAACCGGAACTCCAGGCTCAGCCTGATCGGGGTGCCGCGACGGGGCGTACGACCTCGCTGACCTTGATCGACCAGGTCAAGGCGCACGATCAAGAAGCCTGGGCCCGCCTGTTCTATCTCTGCACCCCCCTGGTGGCGCACTG
>DASXMT010000492.1:0-2958 GCA_036495505.1 Acidimicrobiales bacterium
CGACGCGCTGGCCCAGTGCCGGCGATGGGAGGCGGCCGGTGCCGACCAGCTGGTCTTCGGGGTGGGCACGGCCACCACCGAGCAGATGCTCGAGACCATCCGCCTCATGGGCGAGCACGTCATCCCCAAGATCGACACCGACCCGGTGCACCGCACCACCAGGCTGCGCGAAGCTGCGGCGGAGCGCCTCTCCCATTAGGGGCGTTCAGGGGGCGGCCGTGCCGCCAGATGGTGAGCAACCGACCAAGGGGGATTCTTCGATGGCCATGTCCATGGCTCGCTTCAACTTTGTACAACCCGGTCTAGAACCAACCGAGATGTCCGACCGGTACCGGGCGACGCTCGACATGGTGTCGCTGATGGACACCTCCGGCTTCGCCATGATCTCCCTCGAGGAGCATCACGGCGCCGACAATGGCTGGAGCCCGTCGCCGTTGGCCACTGCCGGCCTGATCTTCGGTCGTACCCAGAACGTGGGCGTCACCATTTCCGCCCTGCTGGTACCGCTGCACGACCCGCTGCGCCTGGCCGAGGACATCGCCGTACTCGACCTGGCCAGCGGCGGTCGCCTGATCGTGGTGGCCGGCCTGGGCTATCGGCCCGAGGAGTATGCCGCCCACCGGAAGGACTGGAGCCGCAGGGGCAAGCTCCTCGACGAATCACTGGACGCCATGCTCAAGGCCTGGACCGGCGAGCCCTTCCAGTACGGGGACACGATGGTGCGGGTGACCCCCCGCCCGCTGACCCAGCCCCATCCGACCATCCTGGTCGGTGGGACCAGCAAGGTGGCTGCCCGACGGGCGGCACGCTTCGGCCTCCCCTTCTTTCCCGCCGCCAACCTCCCCGAGCTCGAGGCCTACTACTACGAGCAATGCACAGCCCAGGGAACGCAGGGATTCTGCATGATGCCGGCAGAGCGGACAACGATGCTCTTCGTGGCCGACGATCCCGACAAGGCGTGGGCCGAGATCGGTCACCACCTTCTCCACGAGGCCCAGACCTACTCGGGATGGCAGACGCCGGACATTCGTTCCGCCGTGCACTCCCACGCCACGACGCTGGACGAGCTGCGCAAAGAGGGCATCTACCGGATCGCCTCCCCAGCGGAATGCGTGACCTTGGCCGAAGCCCAGGGCGAAGCAGCGTCGATGGTCATCCACCCGCTCTGCGGCGGGATGCCCATCGACAAAGGTTGGGAGTGCGTGCAGCTCTACATCGACGACGTCATTCCCCACCTCGCCTGACCGCCGATCGACCGCCACGACAGGCGAACAAGGGAGCATTGATGGGAAGGCTGGAGGGAAAGGTGGCATTCGTCACCGGAGCGGCACGGGGACAGGGCCGGGCCCACGCCCTGCGCCTGGCCGAAGAGGGTGCCGACATCATCGCTGCCGACGTGTGCGCGCCCATAGACACCATCAAGTACCCGAGCGCCACAAGAGCCGACCTGGAGGAGACGGTGCGTCAGGTCTCCGTCCTCGGGCGGGAGATCGTCGCCGCCGAGGCCGACGTCCGCGATCTGGCCCGCTTGGAGCAGGTGGTGACCGACGGCGTGGCCAAGCTGGGGACACTGGACATCGTCGTGGCCAATGCCGGCGTGATGAGCGCAGGTCGGTTGTGGGAGCTCAGCCAGGAGCAGTGGCAACAGGTGATCGGCATCAACCTGACCGGCGTGTGGCACACCATCAAGGCCACCGTGCCCATGATGATCGAGCAGGGCACCGGTGGTTCGATCATTCTGACCAGCTCGGTCGCCGGCCTGGTCGGCCAGCCCTTCGTGGGGCACTACGTCTCGTCCAAGCACGGGGTGGTGGGTTTGTGCCGGACGCTGGCCAACGAACTGGGCGAGTACAACATCCGGGTCAACTCGATCCATCCCGTCGGCGTGAACACCGCCATGCTCCACGACCCTGATCTGTTCCCCATGATCCAGGAGCGTCAGGACACGCTCGGCCCACTGTTCATGAACACCCTCCCGTTCGACTTCCTCGAGCCCGACGACGTTGCCGGTCTGGTGGCCTTCTTGGCTAGCGACGAAGCGAGGTACATGACCGGAGCACAGGTCCCCATCGACCTCGGTGTGGTCAACCGTTGATCGCAGCGCCCTATCGGTTGACTCCACCCCCGTCGACGACCATCGACAGGCCCGAGACCCAGTCCGCCGCATCACTGCACAACCACACGGCTGACTCAGCCACCTGACTGGGTTTACCGAGCTTGCCGCCGGGCAAGAACTTTGCCATCTCGGCCAAGCCGTTCCAGGAGTTGAGCATGGGGGTGTCGACCATGCCCGGGCAGATTGCATTTACCCGGATGCTCTTCCCGTTGTACTCCTGAGCGGCCACCTTGGTGATCCCGAGCACCCCGTGCTTCGCCGCCGTGTAGTGCGGGAGGCCGGGTGCGGGAACCAGACCCGCGCCCGACGAGGTGTTGACGATGGCCCCACCACCCTGGGCCACCATCTGCACCAGCTCGTGCTTCATGCACAAAAAGACCGAGGTCAAGTTCACGTCCAGCATGTGCTGCCAGTCGTCGAGCTCCAGTAGGTGGAACGGGCCGCTGGGGGCGTTGATGCCGGCGTTGTTCCAGGCGGCATCGAGCCGACCCCGCTCGTTCACGATCCGGGCGACGAGGCCGGCAACGGCGGACTCGTCGGTGACGTCGACGGGCACGAACGTCGCCGTTCCTCCGGCTTGTTCCACCTGAGCCACCGTGTCCGCCCCACCCTCGGAGTTGGTATCGACCACATAGACGTGCCCGGCCCCCTCGCGAGCGAAGATGCGGGCGCCGGCCTGGCCGATGCCGCTGCCCCCGCCGGTCACCAGGACTACTTTTCCTGTCGCCAGTTCGCTCATCGATGCTTCCTCTCTTGATGCGGGTCCGTCTCGACTGATGGCCGACGGGTGATACTTGCCGGGTGATTACTTGCCGGGTGATTACTTGATGGGTGATTACTTG
>DASXMT010000493.1:0-13367 GCA_036495505.1 Acidimicrobiales bacterium
GGGAGAAAGGCTCGAAAAGCGCGCCCACTGGTGGTGGCGGTGCACTCCCGTGCGAAGGGGCGGGGAGAGCCATCGACAGAGACGCTACCAACCAACGGGTTAGCGCCGATACACCGGATCAGACCGGTCCCGGCAGGCAACCGGCCCTTCCCCCTCTTTGGCCCTGACCTGATCAGCAGGGATGGAGCGGGTCCACTCCCGCACGGCAAAGCGCTCGGAGATACGCCAGTCGCCGTCCCGTCGCTCCAAGCGATCGACGTAGCGAAAGGCCGATGTGAAATTGAGCGCAGGGTCCCCCAGTGGCTCGCCCCAATGGTGGGCGGACCCGTAAGTCTCGGCATAGGCCTTCTCCCCCTCCAGTTCGCTGAGGTGGTTCCCGATCAGGTGCATGGTGCCGGTGAAGCGTCGCAGCCCGACGTCTATCCAGGCCACGTAGTCGTCCGCAGTACCGGTGAATCCGGTGTGGTGATCGACTCCGTCATCGTGATAGCAGGACCGGACGAGGGCGAGGTCGAGGCGGTCCACCCCCCGGCAGTACCGCAGCACGACCTCGTGGATGGCCTGCTTGTCGAGAAGCGTCTGCACCTGGTCATCATCCATCGCGGTCTCCTGGGTCGGTTCGGGCCTGCACGGATGAGCACGAAGGTACTCTGCCCAGTCCCATCTCGTCGTCATGCCGCTCCGGGGCGATCGCCGGTCTATCGTCGTGAGCACCAGCATGGCTGGGGACGTCGGGCACAGGAGGCCGCGTGGCAAACACACCAATGAGCAGCATCGGGGCGTTTCGGTGAGGGCCGTCCGGTTCAGCGAGGGTTCGGCTCGGGTGTCCGAGGAGCCGGCACCCACAGGCGACGGCGTCCGGGTTCGTGTCGCCTCGGCGGGCATCTGTGGTTCCGATCTCCACCTGCTGTCCTTCGACATGCCCACCATCGTGGGCCACGAGATTGCCGGCATGCTCGATGACGGGACCCTGGTGTCCGTCGAGCCGATCGCCCCCTGCTACGAGTGCAGGCCATGCCGGAACGGCGAGTACAACTTGTGCATCGTCGGTCCCGACATGATCATGGGTATCGGCCAGAACGGGGGCATGGCCGACGAGTGCATGGTGCCGGCATCGTCGATCATCCCGGTCCCATCGGGTCTGTCGAGCAAGGACGCATGCCTGGCGGAACCACTGGCTGTGGCCGTCCACGGGGTACGCCGGGCACAGGTCGCCCCCGACGAACGGGTTGCCGTGGTCGGGGGCGGATCCATCGGCCAAACCGCCCTGGTGGCGGCCCAGGCTACGGGGGCCACCGTGGCCCTGGAGGCCCGACACGATGCGCAGCGTTCCGCCGCCGAGCGGCTGGGTGCGGCCCCGATCGGCGACGGCGACTACGACGTCGTCATCGAGGCCGCGGGAACGTCCAGTGCCCTGGCCCGGGCGGTCGAGCTCTGCCGTCCTGGCGGTCGGGTGGTGCTGCTGGGCAGCTACTGGGACGGCACCGTCGACATCCCCGCCTACGCCGTCTCCATGAATGAGATCAACCTCATCCCATCGAGCATGTACGGGCGCGTCGGGCCGTCTCGGGACTTCGAGGTGGCGGTGGCATTGCTTGCCGCCCGGCACGAGGTGCCCGAGACCATCATCACCCATCGATTCCCGCTCGATGCCGCCACCGAGGCGTTCACCACCGCCCAGGATCGGGAATCCGGCGCCATCAAAGTCGTGCTGGAGCCCTGACCGGGTGCGTGCCCAGCTCCCGGTTCCTGCCCTGCCGGGATGAGTAGGCCTTCGGCAGATCGATTAGTAGGTCCTCGGCAATTGGTTTAGCGAATTTTCCCGCCTTTTGGCGAAAGAGGTCTATGTGGTCGCCCTGCGATTCGCCCGTACGCGGGAAAACCCAAGAAACCTCTATTCGAGAGGGACTGTTGAGTATGCGAGAGGGGCTGTTGAGGGCGTGACTGGACCGTTGAGAGCGTGACTGCTCGTGACCACCAGGCGGTGGCTACTGCGCAGGCAGGGCGGGGCCGGTCAGCTCCCATCGGTTCCCAGCAGGATCTCGGGTGAAGACGACCCGGCGGGCAGCGCTGTCCGTGGCCTTCCATTCAAAGCCGGAACGGCTCAACCGCTCCTCGGCAGCGGCAAGGTCATCGCCGAGCCACACGGCCACGTGGGCGCGAGCGGCCGGTCGGTGCTCGGGATCGACGCTCAGATGGATCTGCCTTCCGTCGTCTCCCTCGAACCACATGGGGTTGAAGCGGGCCTTGATCTCGGCGGGAGCATCCACGGAGCGGAAACCCAAGACATCGACCAGGAACCCCGTCTCTGCCTCGCTCCCCTCAACTGGAATACCGAGATTGACATGTTCGAACGTCGGCATGGGCCAACAGTACGACACCCGGCCTCGCTCCGCCCCTTCAAGGCCCTGGGAGCGGAGGGCCGGACTACAGGCCCAATGCCTCGCGGGTGCGGCCCAGCTCGTTCGGGTCGGCCGAGGTTGGCACCAGGAAGAACTCATCGCAACCGACCTCCCTGGCGGTATCGATGGCCCGGCGGAGCGCCTCGGGCGTGTGCACGGGGGCCGAGTCCGCGGTGGCCCGCGCATAGTCCGGGTCGAAGATCTTCAAGTAGTCGAAGATGTAGTCGCCCAGCTGCTGCTTGGCGTCCGGACCGAGGGCGTACCAGAGGCTGGTAGAGAAATGGGGTTGGTCATTCCGCCCGGCGTCCTTCCATGCTTGTAGGACCTTCTCGCGTTGGAGGGCCAGCGCATCGCCGTCCACCTCGGTGATGGCAGTGGGATCGTCGACGCCAATCGCCCAGCGAGCGGCCCGAGCCATGGCCTTGGGCCCGATGACGCCGGCCACAAACGGTGGGCCCCCGTCTTGGACAGGCGGCGGACCGACGGGGTCGGATCCCTCGAAGGGCGGGCTCTGGGCCCAGATGCGGCGCATCTCGTCCACCTGGGCATCCATGCGCGCCCACCGGTGGGTGAAGTCGCCGCCGATGGCCCGGTAGTCCTGTTCACGACCTCCCACGCCGACGGCCAGGGTCAACCGGCCGTCACTCAGCCGGTCGACCGAGGCCATGTCCTTGGCCACCTGCACCGCGTTGTGAGCGGGAAGCACGATCAACGTCGTCCACAGCCTGACCCGTTCGGTGAGGGCCGCCGCCGCCGCAAGTTGGACCGTCAGGGCATGGCTGGTATAGGTCACACGCTCGGGCACAGCGAGGCTCGACCACGGCCCCTCGTCGATGTCACGGCACCAGGCCAACAGCTCGCGCCGACCGTGGGGCAGCATGGTTGGCAGGGTGATGGCGATGTCCATCACGTCATGATGCCATCTGGGCGAATTCCCGGGCCGGCCGACCGCCGGGATCGTCATGAGCGCCCGAAGCCCCCGAGCGCCACAGATTACGGTTCTGTGACAATCACTCCAGGTGGGACGGAGATCGGAATAGATGGTGGGGCGCCCTGGTTAGACCCCCCGACGGTTGCCACCTTTCGATGTTCGGCAGGTTCCCCCCTCCCGCGGATTCGCTAAGGCGGGTAGCTGTCCGAAACCCCACTCGACCACGGTCGGGTGGGGTTTCCTCGTATCGGGGCCGCCACCGAGACGCCAAAGCGACTTACTGGGGTCGATGTCGTTTCAGGTGGGCCATGGCCTTCGCCGCGCCCCACGCCAGTCCTGGGTCGGCCAACGATGGGTCGATGTCGGCGAACTTTGCCGGAGTGAGGTCGTAGACGTCGTCGGGGAAGTTGGACTCGTTGAACCGGTCCCTGGACACGGTAGGGACCCCGGCTTCCCGCAGTACCAGGGTGGGATACACCACGGCCTGGCGCAGTATGGCCAGCGGCGTGGTGGTCTGGACATCGATGTCGAGATCCAAGAGCGCCCGCAAGCGTATGCCCACTTCTCGGCGCGCCGTCTCCCCTGCCTGTTCCGCGACCTCTCGCAGCTGCGCGGTCTCGGCCAACCCGGCCTGGCCGGCCCGGAGGGCAACGCACCGCTGCACCCATGCGGAGAGCACGGCGTCGACGGCGTCAGCCAGCTGCTGGGCGTACGGGTCCATCCCCGACATCCTCGCGCCCCCGACTGGAGCGACGACGACCCACCCGGTCGCTCCCCACAACCGGTGGGTCCTCGGGCGCCGCCCCGAAGAGGTAGAAATCGGCGTGCCTTAGTAGGGTCGGAGCATGACCGATTTCGACGGACTCATCGACCTCGGGCTCTCCGGCAAGCGGGGACTGGTCGCCGGTGCCGGCTACCGGCCCTCTCGGGCGGGCATGGGCCGGCTCAGCACCCTGAAGTTGGCCGCCGCCGGCGTGACGCTCGCCTGTATCGATATGGACAAAGGTCGCGCCGATGACATCGTCGCCGAGGTCAACGAGGGTGGCGGCAAGGCGGTGCCCATCATCGCCGACATGACCGTGCCCGACGAGAGCACGCGAGCGGTGAACGAGGCAGTGGAAGCCCTCGGCGGACTCGATCTGGTGGTGGACATCATCGGCGGCGCCCGATGGTCCGAATTCCACGAGTTCTCCGACGACGATTGGCGATGGTCCATCGACAACAACATCAGCCAGGCCTTCTACCTCTACCGGGCGGCATCGGTCCACATGATCCGTCAGGGTACGGGTGGGTCATTGGTCGCCCTGGCCTCGGTGGACGGCATGGGATCGGCCGCCTTCCACGTGGCCTACGGCGTGGCCAAGGCGGGCATCATCTCACTGACCAAAACGGCGGCCGAAGAGCTCGGGCGCCACGGCATCCGGGCCAACGCCGTGGCTCCGGGTGGCGTTGGCGGGGGGAATGAGGACCAGCCCGACGACCAGTGGGGCATCGGAGGTGCTGAGCCCCTCAATTCCCCACGGGCCCGGGACATCGCCAACGCGGTGCTCTTTCTGTCCTCGGGATTGGCCGCCCGCGTCACCGGCCAGACGATCGTCGTCGACGGAGGAGCCACCATCAAGTCGCCATGGGGGCTGTCGGCGGACGCGATCCAGGTGCTCAAGAACTTCTGAGCAGACACACGACTTCCGACCAAACGAACGGGGACGACATGTTGTTCATCGATGGAAAATGGGTGGAGGCCGCATCGGGGCGGACGTTCGACGCGGTGAATCCGGCCACCGGTGAGGTGCTCGGTCAGGTGGCCGATGGCAGCTCGGAGGACACTCGTGCCGCCATCGACGCCGCCGCTGCCGCGTTCCCCGACTGGTCGGCGCGCACGGCCTACGCTCGGGCCGACCTGCTGGCCGAGGCCCACCGGCTGATGCTCGAACGCCAAGACGAGCTGGCCCAGATCATGACCAAAGAGCAGGGCAAGCCCCTCCGGATGGCACGGAACGAGGTCGGCTATGCCGCCGACTTCCTGGCCTGGTTCGCCGAAGAGGCCAAGCGGGTCTATGGCGAGACCATCCCGTCGGCCCGGGCCGATCAGCGCTTCATCGTGCTCCATCAGGCGGTCGGCGTGGCCGCAGCCATCACGCCGTGGAACTACCCCATCTCGATGATCACCCGAAAAGTGGCCCCGGCCCTGGCCGCGGGGTGCACGATCGTGGTGAAGCCGGCCGAGCAGACCCCGTTGTGCGCCGTTGAGACGTTCCGGGTCTTCGAGGATGCCGGATTCCCGCCCGGAGTGGTCAACCTGATCACCGCCAGCGATCCCCAGCCAGTGGGAGACGAGCTCCTCACCAATCGGGCCGTCCGCAAAATTAGCTTCACCGGTTCCACTGATGTGGGTAAGCACATCGCAGCACGGGCTGCCGAGCAGATGAAGCGGGTCTCCCTGGAGCTGGGGGGTCACGCCCCCTTCATCGTGTACGACGACGCCGACCCCGAGCACGCGGCCAAGGGACTGGCCCTGGTGAAGTTCCTCAACACCGGGCAGGCCTGTATCTGCCCGAACCGCATCTTCGTCCAGCGCGGCGTGGCCGACTCGTTCATCGACACGCTGGTCGAGCGGGTCGGACGCCTTCGTCCCGGCAACGGGCTCGACGACGGCGTGACCATCGGCCCGCTTATCGACGAGCCGGCACTGGCCAAGATGCAGCACCAAGTCGACGATGCCCGGTCTCTGGGCGCCACCGTGCGGGTCGGGGGCGAGCGCCTGGCTGGCGAAGCGTTCGACAATGGACAGTTCTGGGCACCGACCGTGCTCACCGACGTCACCCCCGACATGGTGATCTACCGGCAGGAGACCTTCGGGCCCATTGCCCCGGTCATCGTCTTCGATGACGAGGAAGACGTGGTGGCCATGGCCAACGACACCACGTTCGGCCTGGCCTCCTACGTGTACACGCGTGATCTGAGTCGGGCCCTTCGTACCGTCGAGGGCCTCGACTTCGGGATCATCGGCGTTAACGACATCAATCCGACGTCGGCGGCGGTGCCCTTTGGCGGCATCAAGGAGAGCGGGGTCGGACGCGAAGGGGCACGGCAAGGAATCCACGAGTACCTCGACACCAAGGTGTGCGGCATCGCCATCTGAGGCGTGGGCACCAGGTGTGCGGCATCGCCATCTGAGGCGGGGGCGCGAATGAGGGCACTCCTTCTACCAACTGGTCGGTAGTGTCGGGATCCCGGTAAAGTGCCGCCGTGCCCGTGGTCCAGACCCCCGATGGAATAGAGATCAACTACTTCGACCTCGGAGGATCGGGACAGCCGTTGTTGATGGTCCACGCCACCGGGTTCCACGGGCATATGTGGGTCCCCGTTGCCGATCGCTTGCAGGATGAATTCCACTGCTGGGCGCTGGATCTTCGAGGCCACGGGGACTCGGGTGCGCCGTCGGACCTCGACTTCTCGTGGGCCGGGTTCGCCCACGACATCCGTTCGGTCGTGGAGGCGCTCGGTCTCGAGCAACCGCGAGCTGTCGGCCATTCCCTCGGTGGCGCCACCCTGTTGATGGTGGAACAGATCGCTCCCGGTACCTTCAGTTCGATCTATGCCTACGAGCCCGCCATCTTCGTTCCCTCGGCTGTGCCCGGTGACGACGGCAGCGAAGCCGTCGACCTGGCCCTGCGCCGTCGGCTGCGCTTCCCCTCCCGAGAGGCTGCCCTCGCCAACTACGCCAGCAAGCCACCCATGAACTCGTTCGACGAGGAAGCGCTGGCCGTGTACGTCGAGTACGGGTTGGCCGAGGAGGAGGACGGCAGCGTCTCTCTCAAGTGCCGCCCCGAATACGAGGCCGGGGCCTTCCAGGGTTTCTCGGGCACGAGCATCTATGCACGCCTGCCCGAAATCCGCTGCCCGGTCGTCATCGCCTGTGGGTCGGAATTCGGCTCCCCGGCGGCGGAACGCAACGAGCTCTTCGCCTCGAGGTTGCCCCAGGGCCACGGCGTCGAGCTCGCCGGGCTCGACCACTTCGGCCCGCAACAGAATCCGGCCGGGCTGGCCGACTCCGTCCGGGCCGCGTTGGGCGCCGAGCTCACCGGTGGGCCGTGTGGGGCGCACCGATCATGATGCGCCCATAGATCACATGGCGTTGGTGGCGTCCAAGCCCATGGCATCGGGCGGCTTGGCAAAGCCTCGGATCATGGCTTGCACCGTGTAGGAGGCCATCAGCCGCCCGTCCTCACTGAACACCTGGCCCTGGCCCTGAGCCAGGCCGCGACCCGACCAGATCGCCGGGTTGGCGTAGAGGAACCACTCGGTCACCGGGGCGTCGTCGTGGAAGGCGATGCCGACCGACATGATGCCGGTCGAAAGGCTCACGTGGGCCTCGTCCTCGGTGATACCACGGTGTGGGCGCATGGCCGCGGCGATCGTCCAGTGCGTGGTGGCCTGGGCCACCAGGGCGTTCTGGAGGTACTGCTCGGCCGGCGCCTCCCTAAACCGCATCCAGGAATAGATGACCGGTGGGCCAACGCGGTCGGGGTCGGGCGAGTAGGCACCATCGACGATGCGCAGGTCTCGTCCGAGAACCCGCATGTCGAACGGCTCGGACTCGTAGGGGCCGGGGACGTCGGGCATGGCCGCTCGGTCGCCGATGGTGTCCGGAGCCCCGGCATCCATCAGGACGAGGCCGGGGCTGCAGAGCACGCCGTTCTGCTCCGCCCGGATGGCCAGGGTGGAAAAGGTCCGGCCGGCCCGCAGCCTCTCGACCTTGATGTCGATGGGGTCATCGAACGAGGCGGCCTTGGGGAAGGTCATGTAGGCCGAGGTCACCCGCTGCCCAGGCACGGTCTTGGACGCGGCCACGATGGCCTCGGCCAGGATCTGACCGCCTTCGACGACATTGCGGGTCTTGTCCCGATAGGACGGAGCGACGAACCGATCGGGCCCGTTGGGCTGCACGTCGATCAGTTGCACCAGGTCGCCGGCGTCACCCCACGTCGGCACGCGGGTGGTGTTCACATCCCGGTCGTCGGTCCCGCGCTCCTCCAGCTCGACGCGCAATCGCTCATGGTAGACGCCGACATGGCCCTTCAGCCCGGCGACCTCGTCCAGCGGGGTGGGATATGCCCAGATCAGGTCGTCCGTTGGCGGGTCGGTGGCTGTGAGCGTCCAGTAGTCGGCCTCCCCTTTGAAGGGACAGATGGTGTGATGGTCGTTCGCTTCGAAGAGGTCCAAGCGGACGTCGGACTCGGGGAAGTACAGCCGCTCGACGTGGTCGGTCTCCAGCACACGCAGGGCCGAGGTGCTTTCGGCGATGAGCAGATCCTCGTGCCAGGCCCGGGCCGTACCCCGAAACGGTACGAGATCGATCCGATAACCCGGGTACCGCCCCCACGCCGACTCCACTTGTGCCATCGCCCCTCCAGACCGGTTTCCGCCGGTGAACTCAATGTCAATATAAGGGTCTACCGCATCAGCCCACGCGGCGATAGACACCCGAACCGGTGCTGGTCACCCGGTCCTGGTTCCCTTCGTCGTGTAGCGACAGGCGCACGCCCACCCGCCGCTGGCCGCCCTCGAATGCCTCACCGGTCACCCGGAACGGCCCCACCTTGCCGCGGGCGACGAACATCACCTGCCAACTTTCGATCTGGAGCTGATCGGTGCCGGCATGATCGGCGGCCAGATCGTTGGCCGCCGTCTCGAGCACGATGTGGATGGGCCCGAGGTGCAGGGCGGCATCGGGTGATGCGAACTCCAGTTGGAGCTCGGGCAGCGTCCAGTGGCCGTCGTCCCGCTTGCGAGCACCGAAGACCTGATGGAGCGGGGGCATGGACGGCGAATCGACGACGTCGATCGGCGGGTTGTCGACCTTTTCGAAACCGGGAGGGGTGGCGCCCAGGCTGACCCCCATCCCGGTGGAGAGGGCGATCAACCGATCGTGGTCTGCGTCGTCAACCACCCGGGAGCGGCTGAACCCCATGGTCCGACCGAGATGAATGGTCTCGGCCAGGACGGCCACCCTGGCCACATCACGGGCATCGTCGAGGACCTGCATCGAGGCGATAACCGGGTTGGGCACGAAGAGGTCGTCGGCCATGCCACCTGACTCGGGCGAAGCGATGCACAGCGGAGCAGCCATGATGCCTCCCACCGCGTTGCGCATGTCGTGGCGCAAGGGCATCGTCGTGCCCTCGGGAGCGTTGTCCAGGACACTGCTCACCTTGCCCAGATACCGGTAGCTCAAGAGCGCAGTCCACTTGTGCTCGAAGTCCGACCAGTACTCGTCGGCCGGTGTGTCGCGGATGTCGCCTTCCATAGCCATGCTCCCCCGGTCATGAGACCTGTCGCTGCTCTTATGTGGCGTCCCAACCCTGTTTAGCCTCTCGGCGAGGGGGTTTCACATCCGCAGCGGGCCAGGCCAAGGATTCTGCCCCCGGTTGGGTCAGTAGGCCCCTTGCTGGGCGAAGATCCGCTGGGGGTTCCCGACCAGCATCTGTTCGATCTGACTGTCGGAAACGCCTCGTACTTTCAGCGCAGGTAGCACCTGCTCGGGGACATGGGTGTAGACCCACGAGGGGTTGGCTTCGAAGAACCCGGGGAAATCGTCCATGACGCACGTGGTGTCGTGGGACAGCACCATCCTGTCGGCGTAGCCATCGGCACACAGTGTGGCCACGACCTGCACCCTCTCGTCGAAGCTCAGGTGTGGAGGGTTGTAGAGACCGAATCGGTCCATCCCGATCGTCGAGCCCAGGTCCATCAGCTCCTTCAGGTACTGGATATCGGCGGTGTCGCCGCTGTGGCCGATGACGACCCGGCTCAAGTCGACGCCCTCTTCGGCGAACACCCGCTGTTGGTCGCGCCCGGTCTTGTGCCAGACGTTGGAGTGGGTGCTGATGGGAACACCGGTGAGGCGGTGGGCACGGGCGACTGCCCTGAGGACCCGGTGGATGTTCGGGGTGACCCCTTTGACCTCGGTGCAGCACTTCAAGATCGCCGCCTTGACCCCGGTGTCACCGATGCCGACGGTGATGTCCTTGACGAAGAAGTCCACCAGGATGTCTCCGTCGGAGGAGTGGGGATGCACCGGGGGCCGCCGGGTGATGAAAGCGGGGAGGTGGTCGTAGGTGTACATACCGGTCGCCACGATGATGTTGACGTCGGTCCGCTGGGCCACGGGAACCAGGTCCTGGACCGACCTCCCCAGACCGAGGACGGTGAGGTCCACAATGGTGGTGACGCCCGTCGCCCGGAGCGCCTGCAATTTCCTGACGGCATCGGCTTGACGGTCTTCCCTCCGCCCGTCCCAGCTCCACTCGGGGTACTCGTGCTCGATCTCGGGCGTCACCATGAACACGTGCTCGTGCATCAGCGTGGTGCCCAATGTGCCCGTCCCCACCGGCCCGTTGACTGTCTCGACTAGCGGCACTGTCTACGTCTCCCCGTTCGCCCCGGCGCGGTCGGTTGACTTGTCGTCAACGGACTGAGCCGAGACTACAGCGACGAGCGAAGCGCTCCGGTGGTGCAGGGTGGCGAGTCTCTGCGAACCTGGGACCGTCCCGGCGCGACCGGGAACGACGATGTCGCCGATCGTGGCGGCGGCAGGAGGAGAACCGGTGGACCGGTCTATGGAGCTGAACGATGTCCTGTCTGGCCTGACCGCATTCCTGCAGGCCGAGGTGTTTCCGCTCCACCGTGACCACGGTGACATCCTGGATGACCCTCGACGCCGGTACCGACCCGATGGCAGCTTGAGCGACGAAGCCCTCGCACTCATCCGCCAGGTACGTCAGGCGTCGGCGGAGGCCGGTTACTACCTGATGACACTGCCCGAATCCATCGGCGGAGCGGACATCGGGTGGGAGGGACTTTTCCTGGTCTGGGAGCACATCTTCTTCCAGTGCGGATCGCTCCGATGGTTGGGCCATCATGTCGTGGCCCACTGGACCAAGGGTCCCAACCCGTTGCTGGCCGAACTGTCACCGTCCGTGCGGGACAAATACCTTGCGGACCTCGGTGCCGGCACCACCTCGATGTGCTTCGCCATGTCCGAGCCCGACGCGGGCAGTGACGGCTGGATGATGCAGACCGGCGCAGTGCCCACCAATGGCGGCTGGACACTGAACGGCACCAAGCAGTGGATCAGCAACGGCGCCCATGCCGACCTGGCCATCGTGTTCGCAGTCACCGACCGCCACGCGGCTCGGGAGCGTCGGGGTGGAATCAGCGCCTTTGTCGTGCCCGCCTCGACACCCGGATTCGAGGTGGGCGGTGTCACCCCGATGTTCGGACAGCTGGGCAGCAACGAGTCCGTGCTGCATCTGTCCGACGTGTTCGTACCCCATGACCACGTGTTGGGCCAACCGGGTCGGGCCTTCTCCCTGGCCATGTCGGGTGTGGCGCTCGGTCGCCTCTACAACTGCGCCAAAGTCGTGGGGTTGGCCCGGTGGGCCCTGGTGCAGGCGGTGAACTACGCCCGGGAGCGCCGGGCGTTCGGTGTTCCCCTGTCGTCCCATCAGGCCCTGGCGTTCACGCTGGCCGATCGAGTGATGGAGGTCCGCGCCGCCCGCCTGGTGGCCCTGGACAGCGCCAGGCGTCTGGATGAGGGGCGCCCGGCCCGACACGAGCTCGCGGCGGCCAAGGTGCAGACGACCGAGGCCGCCGTGGCCGCCATCGATTCGGCCATACAGATCCACGGGGCCTCCGGCTTCACCAACGAGCTCGGGCTGGTTGAGGCCTGGGCCATCGCCAGGGCGGCCCGGGTGGCTGATGGCACGGGCGAGATCCTGCGCCGGCAGGTGGCCCGGGCCCTGGTTGCGGGCGATTGGAGCCCATGACGACAGTGGCGGTGACGACCGAACCGCGGCACTTGGGTGCCGATCAAACAAGGGAGGGCGCTGTGCTCGGACGTTGGGTGTCGGACTTGGAGGTGGGGGATATCCTACCCGTGGTCGACTATGAGGTGACGCCGTTTCTGGGTCGGGACTATGCCCACGCCGTGGAATCGGTGTGGGAGCGATTCCACTCTGCGGTGGGAGGCGACCCCCAGCTGGCTCCGCCCACGCTGGCCCACGTCGACAAGCTGCGCGTACTGGCCGCAGCTTGCCCGGAGGGTGCGGGACCCGTCGCCCGCATGCAGCTCGAATACGACGCAGCCCATCATGGCCCGATCCCGGTGGGCAGCCGCATGTCGGTGACCGGCCGCGTCGAATCGCGCCAGGCACGGGCCGGGCGAGAGCGCCTGGTGGTCGTCTTCGAAGTTCGCGACACCGCCACGGGCTCGCTGCGTACCCGCTATCGAGACACCTCGCTGCTGAACTTCATACCGGAGGAGACCAGGTGAGCGAGCTCTGGCTTCCCGGCCAGGAGCTGCCCCGAGTTCGGCGGACCATGACGGCCGAGCGCATGCGCTGGTACGCCGACGCCCTCGACACGTCGTTGGCCGGTCGGACCGTCCAGGCCGCACCCAACATCCACACCGACGACGACGTAGCCCGGGCCAACGGACTGCCCGGACGGGTGGCCGATGGGATGATCACCACCAACTGGCTTTCAAACATGTTGGTCGACACCTTTGGGGATGCCTACGTACACACCGGCTCGCTCCGAACCCGCTACCGACGACCGATCGTCGAGGACATGGCCGTCGAGGCCGTCGTGCTTGTTCGCGACGTCGAGGAGAGCCGGGGTGGTCGCACGCTGGTGGCCGACGTGTGGTGTGAGACCGAAGACGGCGAGCGATGCACCGTCGGCCAGGCAACAGTGCGGCTCTGATCCTGGGCCGCGCCAGATCGTGCATGCGGCGATCGGCTCCCCGGGTCGCCCGGATACCATGCCGACATGTCCCCAGGCCGACATGTCCCCAGGTAGGTACCGGTTCGACCTGTGGCCAGGCCGCCACATGGCCAGGGCCAACAGAAAGGCAGCAGCATGAGCGGGCACGTCCCCTTCGAGTACGCACCGGGCCCGATGCCCGACTGGCTCACCCGTCACTATGCCCGGCTCGGCTTCCAGTCATCGGTGACGCCCGGCGCCTTGAT
>DASXMT010000494.1:0-14677 GCA_036495505.1 Acidimicrobiales bacterium
CCCGATGGTCCTCGCTCCACACCGCGTCGATGGAACGAGCCAGGACCTCGACCACGTGTTGGATCTCGGCGACCGTGGTGGTCAGCGGGGGCATCACCACCACCACGTCACCCAGGGGGCGGAGCAGGATGCCATGGTCGACGGCCCGCGCGCAGACCCGCCGGCCCCACCGTTCGCCTCCGGGCGGAGGGGCCAGCTCGATGCCCGCCATCAGCCCGCGTTGGCGGACGGCACCAACCCCCGGCTGGTGAGCAATCCGGTCGGCCAGGTCCTCGGCCAGCGCCGCCGCCGTGGCCGTCACGTTGGCCAGGACATCCCATTCCTCGACGAGTTGGAGGTGACGCAGGGCAACGGCGCAGGCCAGCGCGTTCCCGCCGTAGGAGTGCCCGTGGTACAGCGTCTGCTCGCTCAGATCAGGCCCGGCGAAGGCGGCGAATACGGGACCAGAGGCCACGGTGGCCGACAACGGGAGGTAGCCGCCGGTGATGCCCTTGCCCAGGCAGAGGATGTCCGGTCGCAGGTCGCCCCACTCGGAGGCGAACAGCTTGCCCGTACGCCCGAAGCCGGTAGCCACCTCGTCGCACATGAGCAGCACGCCGTGGTCACGGCAGGCCCGACCCAACCGGGCCAGGTCGTGGGGCTCGGCCACCAACATGCCCGACGCCCCTTGCACCAACGGCTCGATGACCACCGCGGCCAGCTCGGGGGCGTGACGCCCCACGGCGGCGACAGCCTTGTCCGCCCAGTCGGCCTCGCCGTAACCAGGGGTCCGGAGCACGGGAAATCGCAGGGGATCGAAGATCTCGGTGCCGAATCCCCCATCCCCTAACGACAAAGCACCAACCGAGTCACCGTGATAGGCCCCACCCAGGGCCAGGAACTGCGTCCGACCGCGCTCACCCCGGTTGGTCCAGTACTGGAAGGCGACCTTGAGCGCCTGCTCCACGGCCACGGCGCCATCGGAGGCGTACAGCACGTGGGCGTCGTCGACCGGCACCACCGCGGCGAGCGCCTCGGCGAACTCGATCGATGCCCGGTTCCCGTTCCCGAGCAGCGTCGAGTGGGCCACCTTGCCCAGCTGTTCCACCATCGCGGCGTCGAGCTCGGGCACCCGGTGCCCGAGCGTGGTCACCCACAACGACGAGATGGCGTCGAAGTACCGCTTCCCGTCCACGTCGATCAAGGTGCGGCCCTCGGCCCGCTCCACCGTGATCGGGGTGGTCCGCTCGTAGGTGGCCATCTGGGTGAACCCGTGCCACACCACGGCGGCATCACGGGCAGCCCACTCGGCTGCGTTGGTCGGCTCCTGGTCGGTCATCGGCGCAAGTCTTGTCCACCGGGTCGACCGGGGCGAACCGATCCGGGCTCGAATGGGACCAGACCGGGCCGGAGGGCGCCCAGCGGGTGCCCGATAGGCTCCGCTGCATGGATCGGATCGGTGTGGTCGACACCATGTTCGCCCGCTACGACATGGGAGCAGAAGCGCTCGACGAGCTGGCCCACTGCCCGGGGCACGGCGTACGGTTCGAGGTGCTCCATCGCACCGTTCCTGGGTTCAAGGACCTGGGGGTCGCCTGCAAACGCCTGATCGAGAACGAGGACTGCCGCATCGTGGTCGCCCTCGGGATGCCGGGCAAAGCAGCGATCGACCAGGTCTGCGCCCATGAGGCATCCCAGGGGATCATGCTGGCCCAGCTGCTGACCTCGACCCCCATCCTGGAGGTCTTCGTCCACGAGAACGAGGAGGAGGACCCGGCCAAGCTGGCCGCCGTCTGCGTCAACCGGGCCCGCGACCACGCCCGGAACGCCTACTGGATGATCTACGAGCCCGCACAGCTCACCCGGCGGGCCGGGCGGGGAATCCGCCAGGGCTATGACAACGCGGGTCCCATCACACCCGACTGAACCCAGCTCGTGTCGCCCGGGCCCACCGCGGCCTCGGTCCAAGCTGGGCGCTCAGCTCTCCGGATTGCGTGCGGGGCCACACAGCCGGCTTCGGCGAGGTCCCGGCCGGTGACCGAGGGGTGCTCGGACAACCAGTCCCGAAAGGCCACCCGTCGAGGGTCGTTCTCTCCGGGCAGGGCGAAGTCCACGACAGCCAGGGTAGGCGCCGCTCCCATTAGGCTCGACTGGTCGAGCAGCATGAAGCGAGAACGGTAACGACCGAGGCACATCCGCCACCTGGCCCAGGGGCGCGAGTGGGGAGCGATCTGTGAGCAACTGGAATTACGCCGATGTCTGGGAAGTGGTGGCCGAGACGCTGCCGGACTCCATCGCCCTGATCCACGGGGAGAAGAAGCAGACCTGGGCCGAGACCGACCGTCGGGCCAACGGCCTGGCCCTGTGGCTGCTCGATCAGGACGTCAGCCACCAGGACAAGGTCGCCCTGTACCTCTACAACTGCTCCGAGTACCTCGAAGCCACCTTCGCCGCCTTCAAGGCAGGATTGGTTCCGGTCAACACCAATTACCGCTACGCCGAAGACGAGCTGGCCTATCTGTGGACCAATGCCGACGCGGTGGCCGTCATCTTCCACGGCATCTTTGCTGAGCGCATCGACGGGCTGCGGGACCGGGTCCCGGAGGTGTCCAGCTGGCTGTGGGTGGACGACGGCACGGGACCGTGCCCGGCCTGGGCCACGCCCTACGAGGATGCCGTGGCCACCGGGGACGGCTCCCGGCCCGCCGCCCCCTGGAACCGGAGCGGCGACGACATCCACATGCTCTACACCGGCGGCACCACGGGGATGCCCAAGGGTGTGATGTGGCGCCAGGACGACCTGTTCGCCCGGCTCAACGGGCAGGGTTTCCGTCGCTACGCGGACGCCGACGGCATCGAGGGGGTCCGGGCCGACCTGTTGGCCAACGGACAGGGGATGACCCTGCTGCCTGCCTGCCCGCTGATGCACGGCACCGGCGGGTTCACGGCCATGGAGTGCCTGAGCGAAGGGGGCCGCGTCGTCACCTTGACCTCACGCCAATTCGATCCGGTCGACCTGTTGGACACGGTGGTACGAGAACGGGTCAACGGGCTCATCATCGTGGGTGACGCCTTTGCCAAGCCCATCCTCCGAGCCCTCGACGAGCATCCCGGGCGCTGGGACCTCACCAGCCTGCTCGCCATCATCTCCTCGGGAGTCATGTGGAGCGAGGAGACCAAGCAAGGCCTGTCGAAGCACAACAGCGCCATGATGCTGGTGGACGCCTTCTCCTCATCGGAGGCGTTGGGTATGGGCTCGTCGGTGTCGTCGGGGACCTCCGCCGCCCGTACCGCCCAGTTCACCCTGGGTCCCGAGGTCAAAGTGCTCGATCCTGACGGCAACGAGGTCAAGCCGGGATCGGGCCAGGTCGGGGTGCTGGCCATCGGCGGCCGCAATCCGCTCGGCTACTACAAGGACGAGACCAAGTCGGCGTCGACCTTCAAGACCTATGACGGCGTCCGCTACTCCATACCGGGCGACTATGCCGAGGTCGGCGAAGACGGCAAGATCCAGCTGCTGGGTCGGGGCTCCGTGGTCATCAACACCGGCGGGGAGAAGGTGTACCCCGAAGAGGTCGAAGAGGTGATCAAGACCTACCCCGGTGTGGCCGACGCCGCAGTGGTCGGCATTCCCAACGAGCGGTTCGGTGAAGAGGTCGTGGCCGCGGTGGAGCTCAAGCCGGAGGTCGAGCAGGGATCGGTCACCAGCGGGCAGATCCAGGCGTTCGTGAGCGAGCGGTTGGCGGGCTTCAAGTCACCCCGTCGGGTCCGCTTCGTCGACTCCATCGGTCGATCACCGGCGGGCAAGATGGACTACGGGCGGCAGCGGGACGAGGCCATCGCCTGGGCCGCGGGCGGCGCCTGATCGAAACGACGACCGCCTTCCCAGCGGCATCGTCGGTGCAGGCCTCGGTTCAGCCCTTGTTCGCCCCATGGGCACGAACGAAGTCGTTGACCAGGTAGTACGCGTCGATCGACTCACCGGCGTCGCCCCAGAACCCCTCCAGCACGTCGAAGGCCATGGCCCCCAGCTCTACGTAATGGTTGTTGACATCGGTGATCTCGAGCTCGCCCCGCCCGGAGGGAACCAGGGTGGGGATGACCTCGAAGACGGCGGGGTCATAGCAGTAGATGCCGGTGACGCCGTAGGAAGAGGGCGGATCATCGGGCTTCTCGACGATGCCCGAGATGTTCCCGTCGCCGTCGAAGGTGGGAACACCGAGGTGACGGAGGTGCTCGGGCTCCCCGACCGCCGTCAACAAGATGCGCGCCCCGTGCGGGTCTGCCTGGAACGCCTCGACCATCGGTCGTAGCGATCCCTCGACGACGTTGTCGGCCAGCATGACCAAGACCGGGTCCCCGCCCACGAAGCGCTCGGCCAGGCCCAGGGCCTCGGCAATGCCGCCGGGACGTTCCTGGTAGCCGTAGCTGAGACGATCGATGCCGAAGGCGTGGCCGTTGCCCAGCAGACGGAGGAACTCGCCAGCGTGGGTTCCCCCCGTGACCAGCATGATCTCGGTGATCCCCGCCTTGACCAAGGCCTCGATGCAGAAGTTGACCATGGGCCGGTCATAGATGGGCAGCAGGTGCTTGTTGGTGATGGTGGTGAGGGGGTGCAGCCGGGAACCGGTGCCACCGGCCAGAATGACGCCCTTCATCGAGGGCAGCCTAACGGGGATCGGAGTCGGGACCGGGTCCGGCAGATCCTGAGTCGGCCAGGAGGGCATCGGCGAGCCGCGGCCATGCCTCGGCCGCCCACGGGCCGAAGGGCCGATCGGCCAGGCCGACGCAAGCCAACCCAGCCACGGGATCGACCCACAGGAACGAGCCCGACTGGCCAAAATGGCCGAAGGTCTCGGGCGCGTTGTGGTCGCCAGTCCAGTGCGGGTGCTTGGTCCCCCGGATCTCCACGCCCAATCCCCAGTCGCAGGGATCGAAGCGCCCGAACCCGGGCAGCACCCCGGCGAGCCCGGGGAAGGCCACCGAAGTGGCCAGCTCATGGGTGGTGGCGCTGATCAGGGTGGGGGAGGCGAGCTCGAGGACCAGCCGCAGGAGATCACGGAGCGGGCCGTGTAGCCCGGATGCGGGCGACGCCCCGTCAGGCAGGATGGTGGCGCCCATGGCCAGTGGGCTGAGGACCCCCTCGGCCACATAGACGGGGAACGGCATACCCGAACGCTCGGCCAGGTGGGCGGCCAGCCACTCGAAGCCGGCATTGGAGTAGATCCTCCGCCGACCGGGAGCACTGAGAGGCGTGCGCCCCTCGGGTCCGAGGCCCGACGCGTGGGCCAGCAGATGCCTGACGGTGGAGCCCGGCGGCCCCACCGGTTCGTCGAGGTCCAGGGTGCCCTCCTCCACCGCTACCAGGACGGCCAGAGCGGTGACCGGCTTGGTGACCGACGCCCAGGGATAGCGGCGATCGATGTCACCGACCGAGGTCGGGTGGTCGATCGCATCCCTGTTCGGCCCGGAGCCAATGACCCCGACGGCAGCGGCGGTGACCGGCCAGCGAGCAATTTGGTCGAGGGGTGCCACGGCCCTCGCGATGGTAGACGGACGGCCGACCTGGCCCCAGAGGGCTGGACCCGGGATCAGACGTCGAGGAAGCGGCGAACGGCGAAGGCCGAGCCGATCACGCCGACCCCCACACCGACCACCATCACCAGGATGCAGGTGGCGGCGACCTCCCAGCCGCCCATGGCCATCTGGGCGGTGATGGAACCGCTGGCGTCGTGGGGCACGTCCAGCCCGATGCCCCAGTACAGGCCGAGGACGGCCAGCACCGCCACTCCCCCACCGAGCAATCCCTGGACCAGTCCCTCAGCCATGAACGGCAATCGGATGAACCAGTTGGTGGCGCCCACCAGCTTCATGACCGACACCTCCCTGCGCCGGGCGAAGATGGCCATGCGGATGGTGTTCAAGATGAGCACTGAGGCCGAGAGCAAGAGCACCACGGCGATGGATAGAAAGACCCATTGCAGGATATGGATCACGTTCTCCATGGTGTGGATCTGGGCGGTGGGCGACGCCACCGTGGCCACGCCCGGCTTGCCGGTGAACTGCTCGGTGATGATCGAAGCCTGGGACGCCACAGTGAGATGACATCGCCATGACGACGGCACATCGGACACGCTCAGGGCGTTGGACAGGTCAGGCGGTTCGAGCTGCTTGGCCTCAGCGAAGTCCCAACTCTGGCTCCGGGCGGTGCACGACTTCACGAACGGGAGCTGCTTGAGCTCCGTGCCGATGGCGTTGTACTGCGAGGTCGGCGCCCCGGCCTTGACGAACACGGCCACGTCCACGCCCTGCTGCCATCGGGTGGTGGCGTTCGAGGCGCCCTGCTTCAACAGCAGTGCCGAGCCCACAAGGGCCAGGGACACGGCCACTGTCAACACAGCAGCGATGGTCATGAGCCGGTTCCGCCACAGATTGGTGCCGGCTTCCTTGGAGATGTACCCAACCGAAACGGGCATCAGGCTTCGGCCACCATGCCTCCGTCGAGACCGGTCCCGATCACCGTGCCCGTCGGCGATCCGGCCCCTTGGGCGGCGATGGCACTGTCGATGCCGTACACGCCGCGGGCCTGGTCGCGCACGAGCACGCCACGGTCGAGCTCGATGACCCGGCGCCGCATCTGGTCGACCATGCCGGCGTCATGGGTGGCGATGACCACGGTGGTGCCTGTCCGGTTGATCCGGTCCAGGAGCCGCATGATGCCGAGGCTGGTGGTCGGGTCCAGATTCCCGGTGGGCTCGTCGGCCAGCAGGATCAGCGGCCGGTTCACGAAGGCCCGGGCCACGGCCACCCGCTGCTGCTCGCCACCGGAGAGCTCGTGGGGTAGGTTGTTGCGCTTCTTGGACAGGCCCACCAGGTCCAGGACCTGGGGGACCTGCTGGCTGATGACGTGCTTGGGCCGGCCGATGACCTCGAGGGCGAAGGCCACGTTCTCGAAGACGTTCTTGTTGGGCAGCAGCCGGAAATCCTGGAAGACACAGCCGATGTTCCGGCGGAGATAGGGGATGCGCCACTTCGACAGGTGACCGATCTCCTTGCCCGCCTCCCAGATGCGGCCCGAATCCGGGGTCTCCTCCCGCAGGAGCAGCCGAATGAACGTGGTCTTCCCCGAGCCCGAGGGGCCGACGAGGAAGACGAACTCCCCTTTGTCGATCTCCACCGAGCACTGGTGGAGGGCGACGGTGGTGCCCTTGTACGTCTTGGTGACGTTGTCGAAACGGATCATGAGGAGAACATCATGAGAGAAGGGGTTGGTGGAACAGAACGCGGTCCCATCGGATGAAAGTGTAACAACCTTGGCGGCCGATCTGAGGTAGCCCCGGTTATTTCCCCTTTCGTCGCAGCTCAGCCTGCCTGCGCAGCTCCGCTTCCATGAAGGCATCGAGGTCCCCGTCGAGGACGGATTCGACGTTTCCGGTCTCCTCGTTGGTGCGGAGGTCCTTCACCAGTTGGTACGGCGCCATGACGTAGGAACGGATCTGATTTCCCCACGCGTTGTCGGCTCGGTCACCCGAGAGCGCCTCCAGCTCCGCGTCCCGCTCGGCCCGCTGGCGCTCGGCCAGCTTCGCCCCGAGGATCTGCATGGCCTTGGCCTTGTTCTGGTGCTGGCTCCGCTGGTTCTGACATGACACCACGATCCCGGTCGGAAGGTGGGTGAGCCGGACAGCGGAGTCGGTCTTGTTGACGTGCTGGCCGCCTGCCCCCGACGAACGGTAGGTGTCGATCCGAAGGTCCTTCTCGTCTATGTCGACCTCGCCGGACACATCCTCCAAGAAGGGGACGACATCGAGCGACGCGAAGCTGGTCTGGCGCCGGTGTTGCGCGTCGAAGGGCGAGATACGCACCAGGCGGTGCACGCCGCGCTCGGCGGCCAGCAGGCCGAAGGCATAGCGCCCCTTCACGATGAACGTGGCCGACAACAACCCCGCCTCTTGGCCCGGGGTGGCCTCGTCCACCTCGATCTCGAACCCTCGACGCTCGGCCCACCTCGAGTACATCCGGAGCATCATCTCGGCCCAGTCCTGGGCGTCGGTCCCACCCGCTCCGGCGTGAATTTCCGCCACTGCGTCGAGCTCGTCATGGTCACCGGAAAACAGCGATCGAAGCTCGAGGGCTCCGAGCCGGCGATCGAGGTCGGCCAGGCCCGCTTCGACCTCGGGACGCTGCGACTGGTCGTCCTCTTCCTCCAAGAGCTCGTAGAGGGTTGCAGCATCGGACAGCGTCTCGGTCAACCCGTCCAACAGTTCGAGGTCCTCGGTGACTCGACCCAGCTCGGTGGTGACGCTGCGGGCGTTGTCGGGATCGTCCCACAGGTCCGGCCGGGATGCCGACGCCTCGAGCTCGGTGCGCCGGGACCGCAGGTGCTCGATGCCCAGATAGTGCTGGGCAACCGACAACCGCTCGGTCAAGTCGGTCAGCCGGGCAGGGATATCGATGCGATCAGGTTCGACCCCCGGGCGGGGGTTGCCAGCTGCCGGCATTCAGTTGGCGCCGTGGCAGTGCTTGAACTTTTTGCCGCTCTCGCACCAGCACGGCTCGTTGCGTCCCACCTTCTCATGTTCCGACTTCACGATGGGAGCCTGGATCTCCATGCTCTCGGGAGCGAGGTTGGCCCCGCCGTCGGCGTCGGGATTCTCGGCCAGCGCCCTCTCGGCCTCCATCAGCACTTGGCCGGCCAAGGCTGCCACCATGGGGCCGGCGTCTTGGACAGGGTCATCGGCGGCAAGGTAGCTGGCTCGACCCAGGTCCGGCTCGGGGGCCTGCTCGGTCAGCACCTGGACGTGGAAGATGTACCGCAGGTAGTCGTCGGTGATGCTCTCCATGAGCTTCTCGAACAGGGCGAAGCTCTCCCGCTCCCAGGCCACCAACGGGTCCTGGTTGCCCATGGCCCGGAGGTTGATGCCTTCTCGCAGGTAGTCCATGTCAGCCAAGTGGTCCCGCCACCGCTGATCGATGATCTGCAACATGACGTCCCGCTCGAGCTGGCGGGCCGTCTCCTCCCCGCCGGGCAGCGCGACTTCCCGCTCGGCGTACTGCTCCAGAGCCTCGGCCACCAGGCTCTCGGTCACCTGCCCGGTGGTGGTGGCCTCGTCCAGGTCCTCGACCACGAACTGGGTCGGGAAGTACTGGGTCACCTCGGTGATCAGCCGGGGCAGGTCCCACTCCTCCACGTAGTCGCTGGGGCACGCCTCTGCCACCAGCTCGATCATGGTTGACTCGAGCAGCTCCAGGGTTTCGTCCCGGAGGTCCTCTCCCTCGATGATCTGTAGGCGCCGCTGATAGATGACCTTGCGCTGCTGGTCCATGACCTTGTCGTACTTCAGGACGTCCTTGCGGGTCTCGGCGTTGCGGCCCTCAACCGTATTCTGGGCCCGCTCGATGGCCTTGGTCACCATCTTCGCCTCGATGGGCATGTCGTCGGGCAGGGCCCGGTTCATGACCCAGCTCATGGCGTTGGTGGCGAAGAGCCGCATGAGGTCGTCCTCGAGCGACAAGAAGAAGCGGCTTTCGCCCGGGTCGCCCTGGCGCCCGGCGCGGCCCCGCAGCTGGTTGTCGATCCGGCGACTCTCGTGGCGCTCGCTGCCGAGGACGTAGAGCCCCCCGGCGGCCAGCACGGCCTCGCCCTCTTGGGCACAGGACTCCTCGAACCGGGCCTGTGCACGGGCCACGGCCTCTTTTCCCTCGTCCGACTCGAGATCCAGTCCCTGGGTTCTCACGTCGTGGGCGGCCAACAGTTCGGGGTTCCCGCCGAGGATGATGTCGACCCCGCGCCCCGCCATGTTGGTGGCCACCGTCACCCCGCCGACCCGTCCGGCCTGGGCCACGATCTCGGCCTCTCGGAAGTGCTGTTTGGCGTTCAGCACCTCGTGGGGGATCCCCTTCTTCTCGAGGAGCCGGGACAGTTGTTCGGACTTGGACACCGAGGCCGTACCCACCAGGACGGGCTGCCCGGTGGCATGCCGTTCGGCGATGTCATCGACCACGGCGGCGAACTTGGCCTCCTCGGACTTGTAGATGAGGTCGGAGCCGTCCGCCCGCACCAGCGGCTTGTTGGTGGGGATGGGCACCACGGGAAGCGAGTAGGTGTTGGCGAACTCCGACGCCTCCGTCTCGGCCGTCCCCGTCATCCCGGACAGCTTGTCGTAGAGGAGGAAGTAGTTCTGGAGGGTGACCGTGGCCCAGGTGTGGTTCTCCTCTTTGATCCGAACCCGTTCCTTGGCCTCGACCGCTTGGTGCAGGCCGTCCGACCACCGGCGACCGTCGAGGGTGCGGCCGGTGAACTCGTCGACGATCTTCACCTCGCCCTTGTCGATCAAGTAGTCCTTGTCCCGGCGGTAGAGCTCCTTGGCCAGCAGTGCCTGGGTCAGGTGGTGGACGTGGTTGACGGCCACCGCGTCGTACAGGTTGCTCACCCCGAGCTGGCGCTCCACCTTTGCGATACCGGACTCGGTGGGGACGACGATCTTCTTTTCTTCGTCGACCTCGTAGTCCTCCTCGGTCCGTAGCGTCCGGACGATGCCGGCGAACTGGTAATAGAGCTTGGCCGACTCGGCGGCGGGGCCCGAGATGATCAGCGGGGTCCGGGCCTCGTCGATGAGGATGGAGTCCACCTCGTCGACGATGGCGAAGTGGTGTCCGCGCTGGACCATGGCGTCCAGACTGCGAGCCATGTTGTCGCGCAGGTAGTCGAACCCGAACTCGGTGTTGGTCCCGTACGTCACGTCCGACTCGTAGGCCTGGCGCTTGCCCGCGGGATCCTCGACGTCCGGGCCGACCCGGCCCACGGTGAGGCCGAGGAAGTTGTGCAGCCGCCCCATCCATGCCGCATCCCGGCTGGCCAGGTAGTCGTTCACGGTGACCACGTGGACTCCGTTGCCGGCCAATGCGTTCAAGTAGACGGGGAGAGTGGACACCAAAGTCTTTCCCTCGCCCGTCTTCATCTCGGCGATCCACCAGAAGTGGAGAGCCATGCCCCCCATGAGCTGGGCGTCGAAGTGCCGCTGGCCCAGCACCCGCCAGGCTCCCTCACGCACCACGGCAAAGGCCTCGACCAGCATGTCCTCGAGGGTCTCGCCGTCGGCCAGTCGTTGGCGGAACACGTCAGTGGCGGCGCGCAGTTCCGCGTCCGAGCGCGCCTCCATCTCCGGCTCCAGGTCGTTGACCAGAGGAACCAGCTCCGCCAGCCGACGGACCTTCTTTCCTTCGCCCGCGCGGAGGACCTTGGTGAAGACGCTCATAGTCCCACCATGTTACCGTTCAGCCCCTCCCGGCGGTCTCGGTGGGCCCTATTCCCGCCGCTCGGCGGTGCATTCCCGCGATGCCGTTAGGCGCTGCGCACCTTTGGTCGCTGCAGCGCTCGGGCGGCAGCGCTCGATCGCCGGCCCTGATGAGAGTCGATCAGGAGTCCCTTGGTCTTCTCCAGCTGGTGCTCGAGCTTTTCCGCCACCTGGTCCACCGCGGCCAGCGCCTCGGGTGCCGCCGCTCGGGCTCGGATCACCCGCCCGTGGCCGGTCATGATGACCTCGCACAGCTCCCGGTCCACGATCCGGGGATTGTGCTCCTCGCTGAACCGCACCTCTGCCCGCTCGAGGCCTGGGCAGTACCGACCTAGCCGGCCCACCTTCTCCTCGACGAGCGCCCGAACTCCATCGGACACGATCCTGCGGCCATTTGCGATGACAACGTCCACTTGCTGGTCCTCCTGTGTGGTTGGGACTGCTGGGGTCGGCCGGTCCTCCTCATCGGTCTCCGGGGAAATGGAATGTGTGCGCTACGTGCGGCTGACCTGGTCTTTGACCCCACACTCGCCTGCCGTGGGAATGGCGGCCCGGCACCGGCGGCTCTCTGACCGCACTGCGGTCGACAGCCCGGCGGCACCGTGTACGGCACGCGTCACCCCATCTCCGCCCGTCCCCGACAATCGGGAACGCCGCGGGCAGGTCTTACTCCTAAGCCGCACCATGCTCGGCAACCAGGAGTTGCCTTACGTGGGTCGTTTTGCCTGCGACTGGCTTCGACTTGCAACCACAGACCCGCACGTAGCTCACCCTGGGAGCTTACGCCCCACGCCGGTCAAAGCAACGGTCAGGTGAACGGAGTTCACCTGCTTGCCACTCTTGCGACACATCGTCGCAACACAGGAGCTCGCCCAACAACAGGAGCTCGCTCAATAGACCGGGACGGCTCACGTATCGCTCAACTGCCGCTTGATGTCGTCCAGCACCGGAATGGGACCGGGATCGATCTCCTCACGGGCGGCCAGGTGCAAGGACACGAAGTCGCCGATGAGGGCCAGGTCGAAGAGCTGGGCCAGGTCTCCCTCGCCCGCCGCCCGCACCTCGAGGATGTCGACCACCACCTCACGCAACACATCGGCTACCAGCTCGAATCGCCTCGACACCTGGGGGTGCTCGGCATCGTGGCGGAGGTTGATCAACGTGATGATCTGCCGGGTGACATCGCCGTGTTGTCCCCAACCGGCGATTTCGTTGTGGCAGAGCTCCGGATAGACGGCAAAGAAGGCCGGCGACTTGGCGTTCTCGTTGATCTGCGCCTTCCAGCGAAAAGCGGCGGCGGCCCCGAGCGCCTCCGAGCTGTGGATCAGCGGGATGGTCCGCCCGATCCGGCGAGCCAGGTCCTCGGCCACACTCGCCGGCCCTACCAGGGCGTCGCGTCGGCGGCGTAATTGGTCGATGGCCTGGGCGACCCAGTGTCCCGCCCCCGGGAACAGTCCGATCTCCTCCAGAAGGACGAGGGGTGGCACGGCCATGGCACCGAGGGCGGCGCGGGGCTGGGGGATATCGGTCGGCACGGGGACGACGGGCACGCGCCACTCGTCGGCCAGGCGGACCAGTTCGCCTCCACCGGACACGACAACCAGGGATGCCCCTGATTCGTAGGCCAGCCCAGCCGCCTCAACCGTCTCTTCGGTGTCGCCCGAGAACGATATGGCGAAGACCAACGAGCCGGCGCCCACGAAGTCGGGAGGTTGATAGCCCTTGACCACGGCGACGGGCACGGCCATGAACGGAGCGGCGGTAGCGGCCAGCACGTCACCGGCGATGCCGCTGCCACCCATGCCCAGGACCACGACGTTCTCGACCCTGTCGCGCCCGGGCAGCCCGCCCACGCCCTGCGAGGCGTTGACCGCCTTGGCCACCTGTTCGGGTAGGGCGGCCGTCGCCGCCCACATGTCGAGGGTGTCGACGGGGAGGGGGCTGGAGACGGCTCCGTCAACCGGCGCGCCGGCCGAATCGGTCACGAACCGGCTTTCTCCTGGGTAAGGGTGGCCCCTCCTGCATCGGCCTTGGCCATGAGCCGTCCATGCTCCTCGCCGGATACCTCGGTGGCCTCGTCGATCAGCATGACGGGTATGCCGTCACGAACCTCGTAGCTCCGCTGCAGGCGGGGGTTGTACAAACGCTCTTCATCAGCGAAATACAGCAGTGGCCCTTTGTCCTCGGGGCAGGCAAGCACTCCGAGCAGGAGTGGATCGAGAGACATGGTCACGGTTCTCCTTCGTTCACTTCGTTCGATTGGTTCGTTTGGTGCCGCCCCGCCGGATCGGTCCCACGGGGTCGGGCACGGGCTAGGCGCCGGTGATACGGGACACCTCGGCCAGGATGTCATCGACGTGTTGCTGGCACTCCTCGTCCGTGCGGGCTTCCACGTTGAGGCGCAACAGCGGCTCGGTGTTGGACGGCCGCAGGTTGTACCACCAGTCTCCCCGGTCGACGGTAAGGCCGTCGAGACGATCGGCGGTGCCCAGTTCGCCGTGCGCCGCCTCGACGGCAGCTGCCATCTTCTCGACTGCGTCTGCAGGGTCGGGCACCTCGGTGTTTATCTCGCCCGATGCTGAATATCGCTTATAGGGATCGAGCAATTCGGACAGTGGTTTGCCGGTGACGCTCAGCAGCTCCAGGACCACCAGGGCGGCGATGATCCCCGAATCGGCACGGTAGTTGTCCCGGAAATAGTAGTGGCCGGAGTGCTCCCCACCGAAGACCGCCCCGGTCTCGGCCATCACCGCCTTGATGTAGCTGTGGCCAACTCGGGTACGGACGCCGGTTCCGCCGTGTTCGGCGATGACTTCTGGCACCACCCGGGAACAGATGCAGTTGTAGAGGACGATCGAACCCGGGTACTTGTCCAGCATGGACGCCGCCACCAGCGCGGTGGTCAGCGAGCCCGACACCGGCTCGGCCTTCTCGTCCACCAGGAACACGCGGTCTGCGTCACCGTCGAACGCCAGTCCTACGTCGGCACCGGCGCTCACGATGGCCGCCTTCAGCGCGATGAGGTTCTCCGGTTGGATCGGATCGGCCGGGTGGTTGGGGAAGTTGCCGTCGAGCTCGGGGAAGAGGATCTCCACCTTGAATGGGAGCGGCTCGAAGACCTTGGGGGCGACGAGGCCGCCCATGCCGTTGGCGGTGTCGGCCACCACCTTCAAGGGCCGCAGCGAGTCGACGTCGACGAAGGAGCGGACGTGGTCGGCGTACGCCTCCAGCAGGTTTTGATCCTCCAGAGGAGCGAGCGCCGAGGGATCGACCACGGGGGGACCGTCGCTCCCCCATTCGTCGAGGAGCTCTTGTGCTGTCGCCTGGATCTCGGCCAGCCCGGTGTCCTTCCCGATGGGCCTGGCCCCACTCAGGCACAGCTTGATGCCGTTGTACCGGGCCGG
>DASXMT010000495.1:0-1955 GCA_036495505.1 Acidimicrobiales bacterium
TCTATATGGATGTCGGCCCGGTCATGGTTCCCTGATGGGGCCCGCAACACGATCATGGCGCGTGGTCAGGTGGTTTTCGATCTCTGGTCCAGCCGGCACCGGCGAGCAGTGCGGCGCCGGGTGAGCATTGCCAGAGCACCCGCGGTCCCGCCGGCACCATGATCGAACCGGTGCCGATCGCCACGAGGACCAGGCGCCGGCATCTCTGGCGCTGGCTCTAGGCGAACTCTTGCGACACTTAGAGCCCCGCCTCTCGCACCGAGCGGAGCAGCTCCCGGTGTCCCTCGAGCTCTTCCCATTGCTGTTCGGATCGGCTGGGCGCCAGGAGCAGCAGTACCCGGTTGAAGCCCATCTGTGTCAGTTGCGCGATCCGGTCGATGCTGCCGGTATGCCCCGCCAGCTCGTATGCGGTGATGACGGTGAGGTCGAACTGGCTCATCGAACGGCCGCGATGCTCAGCCTCGTGCGCGATCGCGGTGATCCCGGATTCGAGGTCGGAGTGGAGTCCGTCGAGCGGTATCCAGCCATCGGCGTATTCGACGATGTGGCGCACAACCTTCGGGCTGGCGTTGGCGCCGATGAGGACGGGTGGACCATGCGGCTGGGTGGGCTTCGGCCAGCAGTAGAGCGGGTCCAGATCGACGAACCGACCGTGGTACTCGGCGATGTCGTTGCACCAGATCTCCCTGCAGGCCAGGACCCGCTCGCGGGTCACCTCCCAACGCTCGTTGTAGGAGACACCGTGGTCGCGCAGCTCCTCCGCGCTCCATCCGGCGCCGACGCCGAAGACGAAGCGACCGCCTGAGACGAGGTCGACGCAGCTGCACGCCTTGGCCAGCATGATCGGGTGGTGCTCGGGGACGAGACAGACCGATGTCCCGATCTTGAGGCGTTCAGTGACCGCTGCCGCGGCCGTCATGCAGACGAACGGGTCGGAGATCTCGCGGTAGTACTCGGGCATGTCGACGTTCAGAACGAACGGAGTCTCGCGCTGTGCTGGGACGTGGGAGTGCTCGCCGAAGAAGAGTGACTCGAAGCCGTTCTCTTCGGCCCACCGGGCCAGTTCGACGGGCTGCACGGTGTAGTGGGTCTGCATCGAGCAGATGCCGATATCGATCATCCCCGGTCCTCGGACGGGGATCGATCGAGACGGTTGCAGCGTTCGAGCCAGCCCAGCGCGTGCATGCCGTTCCAGCTGTATCGCGCGGGCCCCTGGACGGTGATGAGCCCGGACCCGTCGGTGCCCAGCGGCATGCCGATCGGTTCCAGCAGGCTGAACACCATCGAGTTCTGCAACGCCAGCTCCACCGTCTGGCGCCCCGCCGGGATGTCGAATGAGAGTGCCAGCGTGCGCGGGTCACCGATCGCACTCTTCAGCGGCGTGACCCCGACATCGTGGACCGGCACGAGATCCCCGTTCTCCACCACGAACCCCGTGGAGATGAGCGGTGTTCCCTCGGTCTGCCAGAGGGCCAGTACCGACAGCGTCCGGCCGTCCGGGAAGCGGCAGGTGGCCCAGTTGTCGCCGAGCAGGTGGGCGTAGTCCCTGGGACCGACGGAATGGTCGCGGACCGCGATGTTGTCGACGTCGAAGGAGCCCCGAGCGGTGTGCACGGCCCCCGTCACGTGTACCGCATGTTGCAGATGCAGCGAGGCGAACGACTGCCCGGTCGGCGGCAGGCCGAGGGCATGCTCCAACGACCACACCGGCCCAGCCGAGGAGACATACAGCTCGAATCGGAGTGGTTCGGTGAGCCCGTCGGCGACGAAGCCGGCCACCGGCGCCGTGCGGTGGAGCCGGCGCGCCATACCCTCGAAGCAGAGCGTCCAGCGTTCGAGGGGTTCTCCGACGGTCCAGGTCAGCTGCCCGCTGGACGCCTCATCCGGCGATCGGGGGTGCCCGAAGGACCGGCTGACCAGCACCTCGTCGTCACCGGGGAAGACCGCCAGCGTGC
>DASXMT010000496.1:0-15440 GCA_036495505.1 Acidimicrobiales bacterium
GGAATGGATCTTCGGCGTGAACGTCTTCGGTGTGGTCAACGGGCTCAGAGCCTTCTTGCCGGGAATGATCGAAGCAACCGGCGAGCGACACGTGATCAACACCGGGTCGATGTCCTCCCTCCGGGTCGGGGTGATGGGCTGGCAGACCATGTACACCGCATCCAAGTTCGCCCTGTTGGGCCTGTCCGAGGCCCTGCGTCAGGAGCTCGATCCCCACGGGATCGGCCTGACGGTGCTGCTACCCGGGCCGGTGGCCACCGAACTGGCTCGCACCTCTGAGGTCGGTCGACCCGAGTGGGCTCCTCCGCCCGGCGGGAACGGGGCCCAGGCCTCCGGGCGCGCCCCGGCGGACTGGATGGACCCGGCCGAAGTGGGCCCACTGGTGATGCAGGCCATCAGGGCGAACCGGCCCTTTGCCGTCACCCACCCCCAGTTCTGGCCCCAGGTGGAGGCTGTGCACCACAAGGTGGCGGAAGCCTTCCAGGACCCGCCGAACAGATCTTGACCGTGCTGGTGGCGGACATTACCCTGACGAACGGTTGGTAGACAGAGCTGGCCGGCACAGAGCGCGCGTCGAACCAGCGCAGCGCGAGGGGACACCATGGAGAGCCACGATGGGCAGCGGCGAGACGGAGTCAGCCCGTTGACCGGACCCGGTCGGTGAGCCCGCTCGAGTACGCCCCTGCCGCCCTGCCCGAGGAGCTGGCCGCCCACTACCGGCGCGGCGGCTACCGGTCGGGGGTCACGTTGGGCTCGTTGATGCTGCGAAATCAACAGGAGTTCGGCGTGCTTCCCGCGGTGATCGACGGGGACGTCTCACTCAACTGGGCGGAGCTGATCGGACTGGCGTCCCGCTTCGGTGGGTACCTCCAAGCCCACGGCATCGGCCCCGGCGACGTGGTGCTGTGGCAGCTGCCCAACTGGTGGGAGTCGCTGGCCGTTGCCTACGGGATCTGGGCTGCGGGCGCGGTCAGCAGCCCGGTCGTCCCCATCTACCGGGAGCACGAGCTCCGTCAGGTGATCCAAGCCGTGCAGCCCCGATGTGTGGTCGTGCCCGTGTCGTTCCGCGGTATCGACCACGTGGCCCTGGTGTCGGACGCCTGCGATGCCGTTGGCCACCAGCCCGATCTGCGGGTGGTGCTGCGGGGAGCGGCCACCGGCTGGACGATGTTCGACGACGCCACGTCAGGGGCGCCCCACATCGCCGACAACGTCGTCATCGATGCGCCTGCGTTGGTCGGTTTCACGTCGGGGACCACATCGGGGGCCAAGGGCGTCGCCCACAGCTCGGCCAGCTTCATCAGCTCGGGGCTCCGGTCCTCCCGGCAGGCGGCCTACGGCTGGAAGGACCGCGTCTACATGCCTGCACCCCTGGCCCACGCCACCGGCTTGCTCTCGGCCGTGGCCATTCCCTCGTTCACCGGCTGCTCGGTGGTCCTGCGCGACCGTTGGGACGCCGAACAGGCCATCGACGACATGGCCGCGTTCGACGTCACTTTCTCGTCCGGTGCGGCCATCTTCATCCAGGAGCTGCTGGCCGCGCTGGACAGTCGGGGTCAGGATCGGTTGGAGCTGAGCGGCTACCCCTGTGGCGGCTCCACCATCCCCACGTCGCTGGCCCTGGCGGCCGAGGCGGTGGGCATGCACCCGGCCCGCTCGTGGGGGATGACCGAGTGTCCCGCCGTGACCTCGAGCGCGCCGTTCGAGCCCAAGGAGATCCGGTGCGGCACCGACGGCCGGATCGCGCCGGGTTGCGAGGTGCGTGTGGTCGATTCCGACGGGAAGGAGCTGGGCCCCGACGAGATCGGCGAGTTCCTCATCCGGGGCCCACAGCGCGCCCTCGGGTACCTGAGCCCCGAGCACACCCGTGACGGTTTCGACGACGAGGGTTGGTTCCGGACCGGCGACCTCGGCTTCCTCACTGCCGAGGGCGTGCTGTCCATGACCGGTCGTTCCAAGGAGATCATCAACCGGGGGGGTGAGAAGATCTCCGGACGAGAGATCGAGGACCTGTTGTCCCAGCATCCCGGCGTCATCGAGGCGTCGGTCGTGCCCGCGCCGCATCCCCGCCTGGGGGAGCAGCCCGCCGCCTTCATCCTGACCCAGGGGCTCAACCCCCCGACGGAGAAGGAGCTGTGCGACTTCCTCCGCACCGCTGGCCTGGCTCCCCAGAAGATCCCCGGGGTCTGGCGCCGCGTGGACGAACTGCCGCGAACGGCGTCGGGCAAGGTCAAGAAGTACGTGCTCCAAGCCGAGCTGGCCGGTTAGGCGCGGGCGTGGCCGAGCGACGAGGTGATGCGGTGATCGAGCGCAGCTCCCTGCTGGCGGGAAAGGTCGTCGTGGTCAGCGGTGTCGGTCCCGGTCTCGGGCGCCATATCGCCGAGCACGCCGCCGCCGCCGGCGCCTCGGTCATGCTCAGTGCCCGCTCCCAGGACTACCTGGAGGAGCTGGCCGCCGAGTTGGGACAGCGCTACGGCGCCGACCGCCTGAGCGTGTCCCGCTGCGACGTCACCGCCGACGAGGAGTGCCGTTCCCTCATGGCCGCCACCGAGGACCGGTTCGGCGGCGTCGACAGCGTGGTGGCCAATGCCTTTGCCACCGGCTCCTACAACGTCACCCTGGAAGAGGCTGATGTGGACTCGTGGCTGCCCGCGTTCGACGTCAACTTCTTCGGCTCGCTGCGGTTGGTGAAGGCGGCCATACCCGCCCTCAAGCGCCGGCACGGCGGGACGGTGGTGTTCGTGGGCTCGCAGATCGTCCGCCGAGTGCGGGCCGGTCGGGGGGCCTATGCCTCGTCCAAGGCCGCCCTGCTCACCGCGTCGCACGTCCTGGCCCGCGAGCTCGGTTCCTACGACATCCGGGTCAACACGGTGGTGCCCGGCCGGATGTGGGGGCCCGCGCTGCACACCTACATCGGGCACCTGGCCGAGCAGCGAGGAACGTCGTTCGACGAGCAGGTGGGAGTGATGGTGAACGACGTCTCGCTGCCCAAGTTGGCCACCGACGAGGAGTGCGCCAGGGCCGTGATGTTCCTGGCCTCCGACCTCTCGGCCGCCATGACCGGCCAGGCCATCGACACCAACGCCGGCGAGACGTTCCACTAGATCCCGTGACACTAGATCCCCAAGGACCTCGGCCCCTGTCGGTAAGCTCAACCCGGCATATCCGGCTCCGTACCGATCGCGCCGTCGGCGCCGATCATGCCCAGCATCGACATACGCAACTAAAGGATTCCCGTGGCAAGTAGTCAAGGTTCGCAATCGCCCAGTGGGGTCGGCCCGGCCAAACCGAGGCCCAATGCCCGGCGCTCCAAGCCCATGGACAGCGAGGCTCGCTGGGAGGAGATCATCGAGGTGGCGTCCACGACGTTCCTCAAGAACGGGTACGAGGGAACCAGCCTTCAGGAGATCGCGTCCGAGGTCGGCATCCTCAAGGGAAGCATCTACTACTACATCAAGACCAAAGAGGACCTCCTGTTCGAGATCGTCAATCGGGCCCAGAACCTCTATATGGCAACCTTGGAAGAGGACGAGGCGATGGCTTCGGCCGCCGCACCCGTCCGCCTGACCGGGTTCATCAAGCGATGGATCTCGTTGACCCTGAAAGAGCAGCAGGGCTACCGCGTGGCCGAGCGGTCGTTCACTCGGCTGAGCGCCAAGCGCCTGAAGACGGTGATCGAGCGGCGGGACACCTTCAGCGACTTCGTCAAGGGAATCCTCGTCCAGGGGGTCAAAGAGGGCGCCTTCGACCCCACGGTCGATGTCTCCCTGGCTACCATCACCGTCTTCGAGCTGCTCAACAGCACCCAGGAGTGGCATCAGCCCAAGGGCCGGCTCTCCAAGGACAACGTGGCCGAATGGTACGCACAGTTCATCGTGCGGGGCCTCGGGGGCCCGCACTTTCAAAGCGCGCCCTCCGACTGACCGGATCGACCGCGCCCGACAGCAGCCGAGCGACCGGGCGGAGTCAGTCCGCCGCCGGAGCCTCGCCAGTGCGGTAGCGACTGGGGATGTCGATGAACCCCTCTCGACGGAGGAACCGCCAGCGGCCGCGCTCTCGGGTCAGGCGGTCGCGATGGCGACCGAGCATGCTCACCGAGGCGCGGTCCTTCCCGTCGCGTGCGACCACCGTCCACATGACTTCAGTGGTGGCCTGGTCGCCCTCCAGCTCGATGATGGGATTGGACACGATGTGGAAGCTCGATCCCCGAGCCCCCTCCATCGTCTGGCGCATGAGCGCTTCGATGGCGGTCGGTCCCTTGGCCCGGCCGATGGCGCCCAGGAGCACCTCGCCCTCATCGGCAAACAGCTCCCCGTAGGCGGCGAAGTTCCCGCTGTCCAGGTAGTGCCCGTAGTCGATGAACAGTTGGCGGATCTCCTCGAGGTCCTCCAGCCGTTGCAACCGCTCGGCCAACGCCGTCTGGTTCTCGGTCGTCTGCATCTCTGTCATCGTCTGTCCCCTCGCTCATCCGTCCGCGACGTGGAGGACCGCTTTCCCCTGTACCTGCCGGTCCCGTAATGCGTCGATGGCCGAGTCGGCCTCGTCCCAGCTTCGTCGGAGGCTGATGCCGGTGTCGAGTCGGCCCTCGGCCACCAGACGGCCGAGGATGTCGAGCCCGGTGGGCGACGTGGCGTCCACCTGCTGATGGTGGGAGAAGCTGAGCCCCTGCAGCGTGGCGTTGGCGAAGAACCAGTCCGGTGGCACCGCGCCGGGATCGCCTGAGGAACGTCCGTAGGTGACGATCACGCCACCCTGGGCCACCCGGGCGAAGGCGGCCGACAGCGAGGAGCCGCCCACCGATTCCAGGATGAGGTGGGCCGGTACTCCGGTCGCGGCCAAGCCGTGTTCGATGCGGAGCCCGGGGAGGTCGAGCTGGGTGACGGCGGCGACGCGCGACGGGTCGGCTCCCACGATGGCGATCACGTCGGCACCGGACGTGGCGGCCAGCTGTATGGCCAGGCGACCAACCCCACCGGCTGCGCCGGTGACGATCACCGTCCGCCCCAGCAGAGAACCGCCCAAGCGGAGCGCGTACAGCGCAGTCATCCCGGCCACGCCCAGGGTGGAGCCCTCGGCGAAGCCGACACCGTCGGGCAGCAGCGCCAGTGTGGACGTGGGGACCGCGGCCCGCTCGGCCCACGCTCCCCGGTTCTCGGCGTACCCGAACACGCGGCTGCCAACCGCCGGCCCCGAACCGTCGGCCGCCGCCTGCACCACCGTCCCGGCCACATCCCATCCCATCACCGTGCCGGCCGGGAGGGTGCGGATGTGCCCGACCTCACCGCGATTCAACGAGAAGGCATGAACGCCGACCACCGCTTCGAAGGACGCAGGGTTCGGCTCGCTCACCGCTTTGCGCTCCAGGCCGGTCGGGTTGTCCGGTGCGGCTACCAGGGCGAGCATGCATCCTCCAGGGGATAGGGGTCGGGGGAGGCGGATGGGAGTGGTCCCATGCTCAGGGCGCCACGCAGCTGTTGTGGAGGGTTCCGATGCCCTCGATGGTGCTCTCGAGTCGGTCCCCGGGGTGGAGGTACTCGGGAGGTGTGCGGGCGTGACCCACGCCGGCGGGGGTGCCGGTGAAGATCACATCCCCGGGAAAGAGGGTGATGATGGCGGACAGCCTGCTCACCAGCTCGGGGACGGAGAAGATGAGCTCTGAGGTGCGAGCCAGCTGCACCTGGCGACCGTTGACCGTGCACCCGATCTGGAGGTCGTCGGGGTCGTCGAACTCGTCCACGGTCACCAGCTCGGGGCCGATCGGCCCGAAGGCGGGGAACGATTTCCCGAGCGAGAACTGCGGCGCCGGTGGTCGCATCTGCACGGTGCGCTCGGATATGTCCTGTCCCACGGTGAGGCCGGCGACGTGGTCCCATCCCTGGCCTTCGGGGACATGGTGGGCGCGCCGTCCGATCACGGCCACCAGCTCCACCTCCCAGTCAACGGTGGCGCCGACGATGGGGATGTCCGATCCCGGACCGGCGATGCAGCTGGGGAACTTGGTGAATGCGGACGGCTCCGCGGGGGCGGAGAAGTCCGATTCCCCCACGTGGGTCTGGTAGTTGAGGGCGATACCCACCGACTGCCGGGGCCGGGGAACGGGGGCAAGGAGCGTGCCCGTCCGAGCGGTGCGATCGGAACCGGGCGCCCCACGGGCCCATCCCATCAGGTCGTCCCAGGCGTCGAGACAGGCCTGGGGATCGCTCGGGAGCCTGTCACCCGAGGAGTCGGCGACGTCGATGGTGCCGTCACCCACCACCAGCTGCATTCGTCCTTCGACGTTGGCGAATCGCATGCCTGCTTCTCCTATCGGTGGTGATCGGTGGGACTCACAAGACAGTGGACTCCCGGCCCGTCGCGCTCTGCCCGGCGGGGAAGTGGCGGATCATGGCCTCCTGGGAGAACGACGCAACCAGCTGGCCGGACTGGGTGAAGACCTGGCCTCGGCCAAAGGCCCGGCCCCGTCCGGCGAAGGGGCTCTCGTTGACCAACAGCATCCATTGGTCGGGGGCGATGTCCTCGTGGAAGCTGATGGTGTGCCCGACGATACCGGTCGAGATATCGAGATGGGCGACCGATTGGCCTACGCCGGCATGGGGACGCATGGCCGTGCCGATGAGGAGGGAGGCGGTGGCGTGGGAAAGGAGGGCCTGGTTGACGACCAGATTGTCGGGTGGGCCCGACGTCCTCACCCATGCGTGCACCAGCGCGGGACCGGTGGAGTCGGCGTCGAGGATGTCCACACCGTCCACGGTGCGTATCTCCCGACCGTCGACCGGCTCACCCCAAGGGAGGGCAACATCGGGTCCGTCGACGTCCGGCGCGTCGGGTCCGTGCCGGATCAGGTCGTCCTCGCCCACGTCCAGGAGGATCTGTGCCCGCGCACAGGGCCGGTCGCGTTGCCACGCGGTGGCCGTCACCATCGAGAACGCCCGCCCGTCGTGGAGCATCTCCATGGTGACGTCCATGTCCTCGTCCACCAGGACGGGGCGGGCGAACAGTCCGTGGGCCGACTTGACCGACTTGGTGCCGGGGTCGACGACGGTGGCGGCGGCCACGATCATCTGGGCCAGCAGCTGGCCGCCGAAGACGACGCCGCGCTCGCCCACTCCCACGTTGGAGAATCGGCACCGTCCCGGTTCGATCTGCTCGAAGTCCAAAGCCGATGCCAGATCCGCGCCTCGCACCATGCGCCCCCCTTTTCCAGTGGTCCGGAGGCCAGTGTGCCACCTCCGGAGGGGAATCCTCAATACCAAACGATTGGTTGACGGCAGGCGGGCCCGATGGTAGAAACAGCGACAACGGTCCACTCGATCTCGGTCATCATGGGCCAGGCTGATCGGTGGCCGAGCCTGGGGCCGTGTAGTGATGGGGGAGCACGAGGATGAGGATGCTGGGAGCTCGAGGAGTGTCCGACCCCGGTTCGGTCCGGTAGGGGGTTTACGCCGTGGACTTTGCCTTCACTGCCGAAGAGGATGCCTTCCGCAAGGAGGTGCAGGCCTTCCTGGATGCCGAGCTCCCATCGGACAAGGCGTTCAATCATGAGTTCAACGAGGATGCCGACCTGTGGAGGTTCGCCTTCGAGTTCACCAAGAAGGTGGGAGCGCGCGGCTGGATCGGTCTGACCTGGCCAGTCGAGTACGGCGGTCTGGGCCGGACAGCGACCGAACGGTTGATCCTGGCCGAGGAGTTCACCGCCCGTGATGCCCCCCTGGTGAACGTGATCGGGTGGGGACTGGCCGCCGGATCGCTCTTGGTCGGTGGGTCCGAAGAGCAAAAGAAGCGCTTCCTCCCCGGGATCGCCGCCTTCGACCGCTTCTGGGCCGAGGGCCTGACCGAGCCCGACTCCGGGTCGGACCTGGCCTCGCTCTCGACCCGGGCGGTGCGCGACGGCGACGATTGGGTCGTCACCGGACAGAAGACGTACACGACATGGGGTCATCACGCCGACGTGATGTTCCTGGCCGCTCGGACCGATCCCGAGGCGCCGCCCCACCATGGGATCAGCGTGTTCTGCCTCGACCTGAAGGCGCCCGGCGTCTCCCTCTCCCCGCTCTACAACATCGCCGGTGGGCGGCAGAACCACACGTTCTTCGACGGCGTGCGGGTGCCCGGAGACATGTTGATCGGGGAAGAGGGCAAGGGCTGGAGCTACATCATGAACGCCTTCTATGCAGGCGGCGGCGTGGGAGCGCGCCACGCCGAGATGCGCCTCATGCTCAACGAGGTGATCGCGTACTGCAAGACGACTACCCGGGGCGGGGTGCTGTTGAGCAAGGACCCGATCGTGCGCGGCCAGCTGGCCGAGCTCGAGCTGATGGTCGAGACCGAGCGCCTCCTCACCTATGAATCGCTGAGCAATGCCACCCACGGCCGAGCTCCCCGCTTCGGGGGTGCCCTCGGGGTGGTCGTGTCCAAGGAGAACAAGCCGCTGTTCGCCCAGAACATCAGCCGCATCGTCGGCCCGCTGGCCCAGCTCCGAAAGGGGAGCCGGTGGGCACCCTTCGATGGCGGGGCCGAGGCCTGGTACCGGTGGTCGTACGCCAACCACGCCGGGGGCACTTCACAGGTCAAGCGAATGGTGCTGGCCACCCGCGGGTTGGGCCTGCCCAGATGAGGGCCCGGGGGACGGCGTAGCCATGGACACCACGCGTGACGACAACAACGAGGAGCTGGGCCGGATCGCCCGCCAGCTGTTCGAGGCCCGCTGCCCGTTGACGACGGTCCGCCAGCTCGAAGGGGACGCCCTCGGCTACCTCCCCGGCCTGTGGCAGGAGATGGCCGGGCTGGACTGGTTGAGCCTCACCTATCCCGAGGCCCTGGGGGGCGCCGGTGGGACGATGGTGGACCTGAGCGTCATCTACCAGGAGCTGGGCCGGGCGCTCGTGCCCAGCCCGCACCTGGCTTCCGCCGTCATCGCCGGCGAGACGCTGGTGGGGGACGAGAGCGCCCGCCACCGGGATCTGCTGGCGTCGATGGTGGCCGGGGAGGCCATCGTCGCGCCCGCCCTCATGGAGGCGGACGCGGGCTTCGGGCCCGACGCCGTTACCATGCCGGCCCGGGCCACATCGGCCGGCTTCCGGATCGATGGGACCAAGCTGTTGGTGCCCTTCGCCCATGTGGCCGAAGCGCTCTTGGTGGTCACCCGCACGGAGGCCCCACCCGACGGGGTCACCCTCTTCCTCGTCGATCCGAAGGCCGACGGCGTGGAGATCGCCGCCCTGCCCAACGTCGGCGATCTCCCGCTCTTCTCGATCACCTTCGACCGGGTCGCCGTCCCGCCCGAGGCCGTCGTGGGGCAGACCGGCCGGGGTTGGTCGCTGCTCGGCCCGGCACTGGATCGGGCCACCGTGTTGCGAGTGGCCGAGATCGTCGGCGCCGGAAAGCGGCTCTTGGATCTCTCGGTGGACTACGCGCTGGAGCGGAAGCAGTTCGGCCGGCCGATCGGCCAGTTTCAGGCGGTGCAGTTCCTGTGCACCGATATCGCCATCGGGACCCACCTCTCCGAGCTGTTGTGCCATCAGGCCGCATGGCGGATCGACTCCGGTTTGCCTGCCCGGCGCGAGGTCGCCCTGGCCAAGTCGTACGCCAGCCGCGCCATCCAGCGGATCGTGCACAGCGCCCACGAGGTGCACGCCGGGGTGGCCTTCATGGTCGAGGCGGATGTCCAGCTGTACACCCGGCGGGCCAAGCACTGGGAGTTCGACCTGGGTGAGGCCCGCTATCACGACGACGTCATCGCCGCCGGGCTCGAGGTCTGAGTTCCCAGCCCGGCCGCCCGAGGACATCACCCGCCGTGTAGCCGGCCCCACGGGGGGCAGGTCACACTGGTGCCGAGTATCGAACCACAAGGGGGGCCGTGGAGATCGCTGCCTATCGAGTCGACGTCGAGCCGTCGGTCATCGACGACCTCTCGCACCGTCTGGCCCGAACCAGGTTGGCCGAGGAGCCTGTCGGTGCCGGTTGGGACTACGGCACCAGCGCTGGCTATCTGGCCGAGCTGGTGGAGTACTGGCACAGCGGGTTCGACTGGTTCGAGCAGCAGGAGCACCTGAACCAGCTGCCCCAGTTCCGGGCCTCGGTCGACGGCGCGATCGTCCATTTCGCTCATCAGCGGGGAACCGGGCCGAGGCCACTGCCGCTGGTGCTGGTCCACGGCTGGCCCAGCGGCTACCTGGAGATGACCAAGCTGGTCCCGTTGCTGGCCGATCCCGGTGCACACGGTGGGGACCCGCTCGACTCCTTCGACGTGGTCGTGCCGTCGCTGCCCGGATTCGGGTTCTCAGGGTCGACCGGCGTCCGAGGGTTCGGCTACCACCGGGCCGCAGCCGCCCTGCACCGCCTGATGGCCGAGGGGTTGGGCCATGACCGCTATGGGCTCCACGGCACCGGGCTCGGGGCCTACGTCAACGGCTGGATGGCCTTCGGCCAACCCGACTCGGTGGTGGGTGTGCACACCCATGATCCCGCGCTCATGCCCCTGGCCTCGTTCGAGCCGCCCTCACCGCCGCCGTCCGATGCCGAGCTGGCCTTTTCGGCCTATTCCCGGCAGTGGGCGGCCGAGGAGGGGGCATACGCCCAACTCCACCGGACCAAGCCCCAGAGCATCGGGCATGCCCTGAACGACTCACCGGCCGGCCTGGCGTCCTGGTTGGTGGAGAAGCATCGGTCGTGGAGCGACTGCCACGGCGACCTCGAGCAGCGGTACAGCAAAGACGAGCTCCTGACCAGCGCCACCACCTATTGGGTGACCGGCACCATCGCCTCGTCGCTCCGTGCCTACTACGAGCGGGTGATGGCTGATCCGCCGATGGAGCCCGGTCGACGGTTGCCGGTGCCCACCGGGGTGGCCATGCCCAGGTTCGAGCCGAGCTTTCCGCCGCGGCGAGCCCCTCGGGAGATGATCGACCGCGTGCACGACGTCCGCCACTGGGTCGACCTGCCCTCGGGAGGCCACTTTGCCTCCTGGGAGGAACCCGGCGCGGTGGCCGACAGCATCCGGGCGTTCTTTCACCCATTGCGGTGAACGGCGCGCCACTCGACGAACAAGGAGGAAGTGATGGCTGACCAAGCAACCTTTGTGGTCCAGACCAAGCCCGAGCACTACGAGGTGCGCCAGGCGCCGTTGCCCGACATCGGAACAGACGATGCCCTGGTGGCGCTGGAGGGCTGCGGTGTGTGCGGCACCGACGTGGAGGTGTTCGAGGGTGCGTTGGGCGACCGCTATCCCATCGTGCCCGGCCACGAGCCCTTCGGCCGCATCGTGCGTATCGGCTCGGCGGCCAAGGCCAGATGGAATGTCGACGAGGGCGACCGGGTCGCGGTCCACTCCACGCTGACCTGTGGGCGCTGTCGCACCTGTCGCGCCGGATTGCGGGGGTGCACGGCCCCCGAGTTCGCCGACACCACCATCTACGGCTTCCGGTCGCCCGACGTGGCCCCGGCCCTGTGGGGCGGGTTCGCCTCGCACCTCTACCTGGCGCCCGAGGCCATCGTTGTTCCCATGTCGCCGGACATCAGCGTGGCCACCGCATCCCTGTTCAACGTGATGTCGAACGGCGTCGACTGGGTGCTCGACGTCGGGGGGTTCCGCGCCGGCATGTCGATCGCCATCCTGGGCCCCGGGCCGCGTGGGATCGCATCGGTGGTCGCGGCATCGGCCGCCGGGGCCACAGAGATCGCCGTCACCGGTTTGGCGGTGGACCGCGAGCGACTGAAGTTGGCCCGGGAGATGGGTGCCCACCACGCCCTCGACGTCACCGAGGTCCCGGTGGTGGACGAAGTCCTTGGGGCCATGTCCGCCCCTCCCGATCTGGTCATCGACTGCACGCCGATGTCGCTCAGCTCGGTGACCGACGCCGTGCGCATCGCCGGCCGCAAGGGCACGGTCGTCCTGGCCGGCATGAAAGGGCCCAACGGCATGGCCGAGATCCCGGTGGACATGGTGTCGGCCAAGCAGCTCACGCTGAAAGGGGCCGTCTCCCGATCGCTGGCATCGATGGAGTACGCCATCTCGCTGCTCGAGTCATCGCGCTGGCCCTTCGAGACCTTTGCCAGCGACGCCTATCCGATCGAACGGGCCGAGGAGGGCCTGTGGGCCCTCATCGGTGAGGACAAGCCGATGCACGTGCGCATCGTTCCCGAGGCCTGAGGTGGCCCCCACCGGTGCGGCCATGACCAGGGTCGTCCTCGATGACGTCACCGTGCTGGCCGAGGGCCTGTCGTTCCCCGAAGGCCCGGTGGCGTGCGCCGACGGCAGCGTATTGGTCACCGAGATCGAGGCCGGCCGGGTCACCCGGGTGACGGCCGATGGCCGGGTCGAGGTGGTGGCCCTGTGCAGTGGTGGACCGAACGGAGCGGCCATCGGCCCCGACGGGGCGCTCTATGTCTGCAACAACGGCGGCCGGTTCGCCGACGGGAACTGGAAGGGTGGCTGGATCGAGCGGGTCGACCTGGCCACCGGCTCGGCCGAGGTGCTCTACAGCCACCATGGGGACCGCCGTCTATCAGGGCCCAACGACATCGTCTTCGACGGGACGGGCGCCTTCTGGTTCACCGACACGGGCAAGTTCCAGGGCCGACAGCGCGACGTCGGGTCCGTCTACCACGCCACCATCGACGGGAGCAGGCTCGACGAGGTGGTGTTTCCGGCCGAGAGCCCGAACGGGATCGGGATCTCGCCCGACGGTGACACGCTCTACTACGCGGAGACGGTGACGGCCCGGCTCCGGGCGCGCCGGATCACCGGCCCGGGGGAGCTGGCCCCGCTGGTGGCGCACGGTGTGGAGTCGGTGCTCTGCACGCTCCCCGGCCTGCAGGGCTTCGACTCGCTGGCCGTCGATGCCGCCGGCACCGTCTGCATCGCCACCCTGGTGACCGGGGGCATCACCGCCGTCGCCCCCGACGGGGCGACGCTGACCCACTACCAACTGCCGCCGGGCCTCGCGGACCACATGACCACCAACCTGTGTTTCGGCGGTCCGGGAAATGCGACGGCTTTCATCACCCTGGGCACCACCGGCCGCCTGGTCTCCTGTCCTTGGCCTGTGCCCGGCCTCGAGCTGGCCTACAACTGCTGACCAGCGGGTGGGCGGGGGCTACCATCCGCGAAGCACCGAACGGAGTGGGGAGGACATGATCGAGGAATCTGAGGTTCGCAGCGCTCTGGCCGAGGTGGCCGCTCTGGTGCAGGCTGACGGCGGCGACATCGAATTGGTCTCGGTCGACACCGCGTCGGGGGCTGTGGCCCTTCGCCTGCTGCTCGAGTCGGCCAACTGCGCCGAGTGCGTTTTGCCCAGGGTGATGCTCGAGGGCGTCGCCATCGGCATGCTGCAACGATCGGTGCCGGGGGTCACCGGCCTGTCCATCGACGACCCCCGGGACCACCCCGGGTACGAGGCTCACTGAGCCGCGGAACCGGCCCTACGCTCTGTTCTTCACGCGCCCTACGCTCCGTTCTTCACGCTCCGTTCTTCACGCTCCGTTCTTCGCCAGCTCCTCGGCCAGCCGGGTCAGGGCTCGCCGGTCGGGCTTCTGGCTGGGCAGCCAGGGGACCTGGTCCTCGGGCACCACGAACATCTGTGTGGGCACCTTGAACGACGAGAGCTGCTGTCGCAGCCGGGCCGTGATGTCGACGGTGTCGAGCTTCCCCGGTTCGCCCGTCTCGCTCGACCAGGGCACGACCAGCGCCACCACGTCCTGTTCATGGGTGGGGTGGGGCACGCCGAGCACGAAGGCCTGCATGATCTCGGGGAAGGTGCTCAGGCAGATCTCGACTTCGGCGGGAGCGACGTTGGAGCCGCTGGTCTTGATCATGTCGGACTGTCGGCCCGAGAAGAACAACCAGCCGTCGCGATAGAGGCCCCGGTCAGAGGTGTGGTACCAGCCATCGCCGTCTAAGGTGTCGGCGCGCTCCTGCCTGTGGATGCCGAGCATGACCGAATAGCCCCGGACCACCACCTCGCCCTCGACACCGTCGGGCAGGGGCTCGCCCGTGTCGAAGTCTACGATCCGGACCTCGACGCCGGGGACCATGCGGCCGAACGTGCCCCGGTAATCGGGGGGCACGCCGTGATGCTCCTCGTGCACCGTGTAGGAGCTGTGGGGACCGCAGGTCTCGGTCATGCCCAGGGAATTGCAGTTCAGGGTTAGGTCGGACGGCCGGCGATCGGCGGGTACCTGCTCGTAGAGGGACCCGCCCAGCACCGAGCTGAAGTCGGTCGAGGCATACCGGGGATGGTCCATGAGCGACTGCGTGGTCCCCGGCCAGGCCAGGATGTGGGTGATCTTCTCGCGTTCGATGGTCTCGAGCACCTCGCCCGCATCGACCGCGCCCTGGGTGACCAGGGTGGCCCCGGAGATGAGGGCGCGGAACATGATGGTGTGGAACCCACCGACCCAGAAGAAGGGCATGGGCGACCACAGCCGGAAGGAGCTCTCCCACTGCGACAAGGCCGCCATGTTGGTGGCGTGACGGGTCATGCCCCCGTGGCTATGCAGCGCACCCTTGGGATCGGCGGTCGACCCCGAGGTGTACATGAGCATCATGGGATCGGCCGGGGACACGTCTGCCTCCATGGCCGCGGCCACCTCGGCCGGCCGAGCCGGTGGCTCCTCGTCCAGACCGTCGCCCCACCCGCCTGTGGCCCAGGGGACGGGGGAGTCTCCCCAGAAGAACACCCCGCGCAACTGGGGCAGGCTGGGCAGCAGCAGCTGCGGACCGGGCTGGTCGTCGAGCTCGGGGGCGACGGCGGCGAGTCGCCGAACGTAGTCATGGCTCAGGAACGAGGGGATGCCGAGCAGGTACCCGACGTCCGAGTGGCGGAGGAACCGGCCCAGTTCGAACTCCTTGTAGAACGTGCTCACCGGGACGATGACCGCGCCGATACGGGTCACCGCTACCCACGAGATCACCCAGGCCGGGCTGTTCGGGAACAACACCGCCACCTTGTCGCCTTTGGTCACCCCCGCTTCGACCAGGCGGGCGGCCAGATGCCGGGAGCGCCGGTCGAGCTGGGCATAGGTGAGCGCATCGTCCGGGGTGACCACGAACTGGTGGTCCCCCCAGGAGCCGGCGGCGTCGGCCACAGCGTTCCCCACCGTGGGCGGGTAGTCAGGGAACGTGGGCTCGGCCCACGCGGCAGACATGATGGGGGTGCTGTCCTCGGGGCCGATGGCGCTGGTGGGGTGCATGGGATGTCGTCCTCGCATCTCGGGGTATGACGTGGGTTGCCGGGGAGATCGCCGGCGGCTGGCAGGTAGCGGTACCGTATGTCTGCCCACTCCGGAGTGGGTGGGTCGTTACCGTGTTAGCCTTATACCAAACGATTGGTAGAACTGCAATCAGTGCCTGCTAGGGGGTCCTCAATGTCTTCCGTTTCACCCTTCGACTTTCCCGTCTTTGACGCCGACAACCATCTCTACGAGACGACCGACGCCCTGAC
>DASXMT010000497.1:0-8410 GCA_036495505.1 Acidimicrobiales bacterium
CTCGAGCACTCGGATCCGGTGCTCGAGACCGACGTCGGCCACCCGCCGAGTCGCAACTTCGTACTGGGATCGGGATACCGTCGTCGTGGTCACGCGGCAGCCGTAGGCCCGTGCGGCATGGAGGGCGAAGCTGCCCCACCCGGTCCCGATCTCGATAACGTGGTCAGTGGGCTGCAGATCGAGTTTCGAACAGATGCGGCCGAGCTTTGCCCGTTGGGCACCAGCCAGAGTCGACCCCGGCCGCTCGAAGACGCCGCACGAGTAAGTCATCGACTCGTCCAACATGGCCGCAAACAAGTCGACGGGAAGGTCGTAGTGGGCGCGAACGTTGCGACGGTCCGACTCCTTGCTCGGAGGTTGCAGACCCTGCCAAAGCGAGACCGGGCCGTTCACGGCCTTGCCCAGGCGATCCAGGGTGCGCAGCGACTTGGCCAGGTTGGCGATCAGCAGCCGGATAAGTCCGGTGAGATCGTCGCAGTCCCACCAACCGGCCACGTAGCTCTCGGCGAATCCGTTCGAGCCCCGGCGCAACAGCGCAGCATAGGCACGCCGGTCGTTGACGGTCACGTGAGCAGACGGCTCACCGGCTCCCACCTTCCAGCCGCCCCCCACGCCGTCGACCACCAGGGTGCCCTCGGTGATCGAAGCGGCCATCCGGCGGACCACGGCCGCCGGCAGTTCAGCCAGTTCGCGCATGCATACCTCGTTGGTCGTCCGACCGCATGGTTCTATTTCCGGGCAGGTCCTCCAGCACCGGATGCGGGACTGGAGGCGGGTGCGGGTGGAAGCAAACGCCTTTCCGCCACAGTGCGAGGGCTTGACGGTAGATACCCATCGACACGCCTATCGTCCCGCCGCGGGGCGACCACACGAGGTGGCCCAGCGAACTCCGGTCCGCGACACGTCGGGTGAGTTTCATTCCGGCGTACAGGTGTGGGCCATCAGGCCCACTGACCGTGAACGTGATGGCGAACTGAGTCCTTGGCTCGGAATAGTCCAACCTGTACTCAAGGCCCATCTCGAGGAACGGGCTCACGTGCATTGCCTTGGTGAGCCGGTGGGTCCCAGGTGGCCCGACGACATAGCAGTGCCGCTCGTGCCAGGGGGTGTTGGTGACCTCGGCCACCATGTGCTCAATCAGCGTGCCTTCCCGGTCGAAGCAGAAATAGCAGCTGATCGGGTTGAACAGCCACCCCCAGGTCCGGGGGTTGGTCAACAGGGTGATCGGGCCCGCCGGCCGGGTGCCGGTCCGGGATTCGACCAGGTCCCGCACCGCGATGGCCAAGGGTACTTCCGGATCTCCGAGGTAGTCCGCCCGCCGCACCCACACCGGAGCAGGGAGGTGAGCCGACCACAGTGGATGAAGCCGGCACAGGTCAGATACCGCATCGAGGTCGATCAACGCCATGCGAACCTCTTGGTCAAAGCTATGACCGCCACGACCCGGCCGCTGGTGCCTGACCGAGCCTTCGTAGATGGCGCTTGCCCTCACCAGCGCACCCCGAGTTGTGCACACACCGCGACGGCGCTCTGGAGCCCGTCCTCGTGGAATCCTGAGCCCCAATAGGCCCCGCAGAACGAAAGCCGATTGCGCCCGCTTATCTCGCCGTGTCGGGCCTGGGCCGCGACCGCGACGGCGTCGATGACCGGATGGGAGTACTCGAAGCTTCGCAGCACCTTGCCCGGATCGATCGCCTCGTCACGGTTGAGGGTCACGAGCACCGGCGTGGAGGTCGTCAACCCCTGCAGCCGGTTCAGGTGGTATGTCATGGTCACTTTCCTCGACAGCACCGCAGGGCGGTGATAGTTCCATGCGGCCCAGGCTCGCCGATTCCGTGGCATGAGTCGGGCATCGGTGTGGAGGGAGACTTGGTTCCGTTGGTACCTGATGTCGCCGAGCACGTCCTTCTCGATGCGTGACGCGTCGGCAATCAGTGCCGACGCCTGGTCACTATGGGTTGCCACGATGACGTGGTCGAACAGCTCGGGACGGGTGCCCTCACAACGAACTTCGACTCCCTCGTCGGTTCTCAGGACGTGCTCCACCGGTGCGGCGAGCCTGAGACGACCGGCCTGGCGGACCGGCCCGAGGATTGCCTCGACGTAGCGGACAGAGCCGCCGTCCACCGTGCGCCAGACCGGCTTGTCCCCCATCGAAAGCATCCCGTGGCGCTCGAAGAACCGGAGGAGAGTTGTGGCCGGCATCTGGGTGAAGGTGGTCGGGTCGGCCGACCAGATCGACGAGCCCAGAGGAACCAGGTACCACTGGACGAATGCTCGCGACCACCGGCCTTCGGCCAACATGTGGGCCAGGGTGTACCCGTCGCCTGGAGGGTCGACCAACAGGCGACGGCCAGCCCGATGGAACCGCGCCACGTCGGCGATCATGCGCAGGAACTGGGGGCGCGACACATTCCGGCGCTGGGCGAAGATCGAGTTGGGGGACGTACCCCGGTACTCGATCCCCGACTCTTCGTCGGTAACGGAGAAGCTCATGTCGCTGGGCTTGGTCGGTATCCCCAGCTCTCCGAGCAGGCGGGCCAGCCCGGGATAGGTCCTTTCGTTGTAGACCAGGAAGCCAGTGTCGACAGGCACCCCCCGACCGTCGATCGACACCGTTGTCGTATGGCTGTGCCCACCCGGGCGACTCTCTGCCTCGAACACCGTGAGGTCATGGTCCCGGCCGATGAGGTGTGTGCAGACGAGCCCCGAGATGCCCGTTCCGATCACCGCGATGCGCATCAGGCCTTTTTAGCACTAAAGTCACGTGCAGGCGGCTGCCGGGCGGGAAGGCATGCTGACGAGCACGACGCAGACAAGCCAACAAGGAGGCCGATGCCCTGGTTCCGCACTTCGGAGAGCGCAGGATCCGCGCTCGATGCATCCGCCGTGCTGTCCCCGGCTGCCAGGGCGCTCGACGTAGTGCTCGAGGCCAGCGTGGTCGGCAGCTTCTCGAAGATCGGCCCGGCGCTCCGGCGCCGGAGCGCACACTGGGACGAGCCAAGGGCGGCTGCCTGCCGCGTGATTGTCGTTACCGGGGCAACGTCGGGGCTCGGGCTCGCCGCGGCCACTGAACTGTCGCGGCTCGGGGCGCATGTGTGCATCGTTGGCCGCGACCGCCGGCGGACCGAGGACGCTCGCCGCAGGATCGAGGTTGCGGCACGTGCCGCTGTGACCAGCGAAGTGGCCGACTTCCTCGACCTCGACCAGGTCGTCGACCTGGCTGATCGCCTGGGCGACCGCCTCGGACGGATCGACGGGCTGGTGCACAACGCCGGCGCCCTCTTCCGGAGCAGGCAGACCTCTCCTCAGGGAATTGAGGCCACCGTCACCCTGCACGTCCTGGCGCCCTACATCCTGACCGAGCGGCTCAGGCCCATCCTGGCCCGTTCAGCTGCAGCCCGGGTCATCACCATGACCTCGGGTGGCATGTACACCCAGCGATTTGAGCTGGGCAACCTGGTCGCAGACGACGATGGCTACGACGGGGTGATCGCCTATGCCAGGGCCAAACGGGCCCAGGTCGTCCTGACCCAGGAGTGGCAACGACGCCACGGCCCATCGGGCGTCGACTTCCATGTCGTACACCCAGGCTGGGCCGACACGCCGGGCCTCGCTGCGGGCCTCCCCACCTTCGCCCGAGCGTTCCACCCGCTCCTTCGGTCCGCCTCCGAGGGGGTGGACACCCTCGTCTGGCTGGCCGGGTCGCCCGCCGGGACGCCGACCGGTGGGGGGCTCTGGCTCGATCGCCGCCGGCGGGGGGAGTACTACCTGCCCTGGACGTGGGTTCCTCCCTCACGGCGAGCCATCGACGGCGTCCAACTGTGGGAGTGGTGTCGCGACCACCTGGAACCCCCCAGGAGACGCCGGTGACGACCCGACCAGCCGGGAGGAAGCGAACGGGTATCGGAGTGGTCTGGTTCCGCCGTGACCTGCGCCTCGCCGATAATCCGGCGTTGGTCGAGGCCATCCAGGCCCACAACCAGGTGGTGCCTTTGTTCGTGTGGGACCCAGTGTTGGCCAGCCGGGCCGGGGGCCCGCGCCTGGCCTTCCTCCACGGCTGCCTCGAAGACCTGGACCGGTCGTTCAACGGGAACCTGGTGATCCGCTGCGGTGACCCAGTCGATGCGGTGCCGCGCCTCGCTGACGAGCTCGACGCCGAGAACATCTGGTGTGCCGAGGATTTCGGGCCCTACGGTTCCAGGCGCGATCTGGCCGTGTCGGACGCGCTGTCGGTCCACGGCAGGTTGCTCTGGCGGGTGGGATCTTCCTATGCCGTTTCCCCGGGTGAGCTGCTCACTGGGCGTCATCGGCCCTACCAGGTGTTCACGCCATTTTCCAAGGCGTGGTGGGCCAAGGGGTGGGATCTGCCACTCGATGAGCCCGGAATAGACGGCTCGATCATGACCGGCGTGGCCAGTAGTCCTCTCCCACAGCTGCCTGCAATGGGTGCCTCGCTCCCTCGGGCCGGCGAGGCGGCGGCCCGCGGGCGATTGGAGCAATTTCTCGAGGATTCGGTCGAGCACTACGACGATCAGCGCGATCGTCCCGACCACGACGGCACGTCGCGCATATCGCCCTACCTCAAGTTCGGGTGCCTCCATCCCCGGCAGGTGCTCGCCCTGCTCGACCCCATCAATCCCGCTCACCGGCGATACCAGACCGAGCTGTGCTGGCGGGAGTTCTACGCCGACGTGCTGCACCATCGGCCTGACTCAGCTCGCGCCGCGTACCGGCGAGAATGGCAAGCCTTCGCAACTGACAGCGGCAGCGAGACCGAAGCTCGGTTCGAGGCGTGGGCGACGGGACAAACTGGCTACCCGATTGTCGACGCGGGCATGCGTCAACTGCTCGGCGAAGGATGGATGCACAATCGGGTACGCATGATCGTCGCCAGCTTCTTGGTCAAAGACCTCCACATCGACTGGCGCACAGGCGCCCGCTGGTTCATGCAACACCTGGTGGACGGAGACATAGCCTCGAACCAACACGGCTGGCAATGGGTGGCGGGGACCGGCACCGATGCAGCCCCATACGTTCGGGTCTTCAACCCGGTGGCACAGGGCAAGCGGTTCGATCCGCACGGGACCTACGTCAGGCGATGGGTGCCGGAGCTGGCCGGTTTGGCCGACGACACCATCCACGAACCGTGGAAGGCTGCGGGCTCATTTCTGGCACCTGAACCGGCCTACCCGGCACCGCTCGTAGACCACGCGTCGGAACGTGAAGAGGCCTTGGCCCGCTACGGTGCATTGAGGGCAGCGTCACGAGTATGAGAATCAAAGGACTTCGGTCCGTAGCTCGTCCTAGGTTCTCGTACGACGATCAAGAATACGAGGTGGCTGCATGAGGGTCCTGGTGGCCGGGTCGTCGGGATTCGTGGGACGCCGGCTGTGCCCGGCACTGCACCAGGCCGGGCACGACGTGGCCGCGATGACCCGACACCCCGAGGACTATCGCGGTGTTGGCGAACCGATACGAGGCGACGTCAGTGATCCCGCGTCACTAGCTGCTGCCTTACGGGGCTGCACGGCTGCGTACTACCTCGTGCACCGCTTGGGCGAGCAGAACTTCGCGTCGGCTGACGCGGCCGCAGCGGCGACGTTCGGCCGGGCCGCAGCCCACAGCGGCGTGAACCAGATCATTTACCTCGGGGGTCTGGGCAACAGCGCCGATGACCTGTCAGCCCACCTGCGCAGCCGCCGGGAGGTCGAGCAGTTGCTCGCTGAGGGTGGTGTCCCCGTCACGGTGCTGCGAGCGGGCATCATCATCGGACACGGTGGGATCTCTTGGGAACTCACTCGCCAGCTCGTCGAACATCTGCCCGCAATGATCACGCCGCGCTGGGTGCACACCAAAACCCAGCCGATCGCGGCCGTCGACGTGATCCGCTACCTCGTGGGCGTGCTCGACATCGCAGAGGCAGTCGGCCGCGTCTTCGACATCGGTGGCCCCGAGGTGTTGGAGTATCTGCAGATGCTGCGGCGCCTCGCCGCCATCGAAGGCCGGCCTCTCCTTGTGGTGCCAGTCCCTCTGCTGACCCCATCGTTGTCCTCCCTATGGCTGGCACTGGTTACCGATGTCGACGTACCGACCGGGCGGGCGTTGGTCGATTCGATGAGCAACGAAGTGATTGTGCGTGATGACAGCATTCGGACGCTCGTACCCTTCGAGCCGATGGACTTCGACGGCGCAGTGCTAGGGGCCTTGGGTGAGCGAGCAAAGGCACGACAACCATGAGAAAGGGTCGAGCATGCGGGTCGGAGGCTCTGATGCGGGACCGCCCCCATCGTGAACGATGGTTGCCGTCCTGGCGAAGTGAGAACCAGCCCCGACATGGTCGAACGAACGATGCTGCCTTCCGACAGCATCAACGAATGGTCGCCGCCGTCTCTGTGGCCGGTACCGGTCTGCTCGGGGCGTCGTTGTCGACTCAACCCGATTCAACCGAATTCTATGCGCTTACCTTTGCAGTCGCTGGCACCTGGCTGACAGGCGGCCTGGTTCTCGAGCCACCGCATCTGGGCTGGGATCGCTCCGACGAACACGCCTTCCCCCGTCTCGTGAGCACGCCGATTCTCATCGGTACCGCCGCATTCGGAGTGTTCGTCGGTGCAGCACTCGTTGCCCGGCGGATACCGCTGCTGAACGGAGCGATCTCGTCCATTCTGAGTTACGCTGACCGTGGCTCAGGCCCATGGGTATTGGCGACGACGCTGGCCAACGCCGTGGCTGAAGAATTCTTCTTCCGCGGTGCGCTGTTCGCTGCGCTCAGTGGCCACTATCCGGTCTTGGCATCGACAGCGGTCTACGTACTGGCGACCAGCGCTACCCGCAACCCGGCGTTAGTGCTCGCGTCGGGAGTGATGGGATCCCTGTTTGCTGCGCAGCGCCACTCGTCGTGGGGAATCGTTGCACCGATCCTGACCCATGTGACTTGGTCGACGTTGATGTTGCGTTACCTGCCGCCACTGTTCCGCGACTCGACACATGCTCTGCTTCAAAGTGAAGGTTGCATCCAGCCTCGCCCGGGCTGACCTTTCATGCCGATCAGCGGACGATTCACCCCAGCGGCAGGCTGAGTACTGCGGTGCCGTGCACGTGGTCACCCAAAGAAGTAGTCCCGGCGAGCGAGAGTTCGACAATGCCCTCTTCCCCCTCCACCCGGGTGGCGGTCACCGAGCCCTGGTAGGTGAGCGTCGTGTCAGGGAACAGAGGTACACCCAGTCGAATGTCCAATCTTTTGATCATCGCCTGTGGGCCCGCCCAGTCAGTGAGGAAACGGCTGCAGTAGCCGGTGTCGGACAGGATGTTCATGAAGATGTCGGGAGCGCCCTGCAGGTTGGCGTAGGTCTTGTCGTGGTGTACAGGCATGAAATCGCGCGATGCAATGGCCCCGGCCACGATGCGGGTGGCGGTGACCTCGATGACCAAGTCAGGCAGGGAGTCGCCCACCTTGATGCCGGCAAAAGGCGGAGAGGTCGGGACGGGGGAATTCACGACCGCGCCTCCGGTCGGAACTTGAGGATGCGAAATCTCTGGCGACCCACCAGCGCACCGGATCCGTCGGTGTAGGTGGTGACCCAGGTCACGAAGTATCCCGGGCCTATCCGGGTCTGCTTCCTGGCTGAGATCGATTCGACAAAGGTCGTAGCCGATACGGTGTCCCCGATCCGGAGGTAGCGCTCTATGTCGAACTCGGTATTGGAGGCGAGAGTGCCGACAAACCCGGCATCGTCAAAGACGGAGAGCGGGCTCGTCTCGGTCAACTCGACGGGAGACCCGCCGCGTTCGGCGATCCCGGTGATTTTTGGGGTCGCCATTGTCCACGATTGCAACATCAGCGGAGGCGCCACCACTTCCCCGAACCGGGTTGAGGCTGCCACCACCGAATCGGTGTAGACGGGGTTCTCGTCCTCGAATGCCGCCGCCCAGTGCCGGATCATCGGCTGGTTGACCGGATCCGGGCCGATCGACGCCGACCCGACCTGTGTCCCCACCAGACCGTCGAGCTTGCGCCGGAAGGCCTCGGTCTCCGTCTCGTCTGCTTCCATCACCCGCCCGTCACGCTCTCCAGGGTGGACACACCACAGCCTCTTCCGGGTGCGACCGGACCTTGACACTAGCCCAACCCCCAAATACTGCGGCCAAGGCCAGGTGACGCCGACGGCCCCCTGACGTCGACGTCTCGATCCGATCCCGTTCTGACCCGCCGGCCCCACTTCTACAGCGACTTCAGCCAGTCCACCAAGAGTCGGTTGACCTCGTCAGTTCGCTCCTGTTGGACCCAGTGACCGCACCCGGGGAGGATGTGGCTGCCCCGAAGGTTCGCCAGGGTGTCGGGAAAGCGGGCGATGGCTCCGGCCCCCCACATGGTCGGACCGTCCTTCTCCCCTCCGATGAAGAGGGA
>DASXMT010000498.1:0-12381 GCA_036495505.1 Acidimicrobiales bacterium
AGCCTGGGTCATAGCGATGGACCGAGACGGCGTAGGCGTGTTGCTCGGTGAAGTCCGAGCGATCCCATGTGCTCCAGCGCTCAGCCAGATGCAGGCCGGCTTCTCCTGCGAGCCGGTCGTACTCGGCCACGCCCAGCCCGCCCGCTCGAAGCGAGAAGCCGGCAATGACGATCCCGGGCCGGCGAAGATGGCGAACGGCGCTGGCCAGGACGGCGCCCTCCGTCCCCGGGTTGACGAAGAGCATCACGTTGCCGGCCATCACCACGGCGTCGAACGCCCGGCCCAGGTCGAGATGGGGATCGGCCAGGTCGGCACGCTCCCACAAGAGCCCTGGTGCCTTTTGTCGTGCCCTGTCGAGCATGGACGCATCCAGATCGACGCCGACCACGTCGATTCCGCGGCGGGCCAACTCGATGGCCACCCGACCGGTGCCACATCCCGCATCGAGCACGGAGCCCACCCCGAGGGAGGCCACGAACCCGGCTTCGCCATGGACGTCATGGCCGGTGGACGCCAGTGCATCGAAGCGCCGGTCATAGCTGTCACCCCGAGGACCATCACCCTGGAGCCACGGGTTGTCGGCTCGGTCGTTCACGATCGAGAAGCGTACGTCGGGAGGCGGACATGGAGATCGGCCGGCGCCGAACCGGAACGAGAGACCAGAAATGAGACACCGAGGGTGTCCGGGCAATACCCTTGGCGGATTAGGGCTGAACGAGTAGCGTTCTGCGGCAATGTCTCGAGCCCTGACCGTCACATCGCCCCGCATCGCCCATCTGGTGGGCGTCGCCCTGGCTGCCACCTTGTTGCTCTCGGTGCTCGTTGGCGGCATCACTGCTCCCCCGGCCCACGCCGACGGGTCCATTGCTCCCACAAGCTTCTGGTTGGCACAGCCCGACGGTGCCGTGCTCCCCGTCGGCAATGCGCCAAACCTGGGGTCGACACCACCGCTCAATCAACCCATCGTAGGAACGGCATCCACTCCCGACGACGGTGGCTACTGGCTGGTCGCTTCCGACGGCGGCGTCTTCACCTTGGGCGACGCCGGGTTCTACGGATCGGAGGGTGGCCAGCACCTCAACCAGCCCGTTGTGGGCATTGCGCCGACCCCTGACGGCAAGGGCTACTGGCTCATCGCTTCGGACGGCGGCGTCTTCACCTTCGGCGACGCCGGGTTCTTCGGATCAATGGGGGGCTCACCACTGAACAAGCCGATGGTCGGGCTGACCGCTACCCCCGACGGTGGTGGCTACTGGATGTTCGCCGGTGACGGCGGGGTCTTCACCTTTGGCGATGCCGGCTTTTACGGCTCCACCGGCAACATCTCGACGGAGCCGGCGCAACGGGTGGTTTCCACCTCCTCGGGTCAGGGGTACTGGGTGGTTGACCAGAACGGAACGTCCTACGGGTTCGGCGACGCCGGGAGCGGTCCACCTCCCACCCAGGCCTTGCTGTTGAAACCCACCACACCGGGGGACCAGGCCGTCCTCTTTGCTCTCCAGCAGCTGGGCAAGCCGTATCTCTTGGGCGGGACCGGTCCGGCCGCCTTTGACTGCTCGGGCCTGACCTACGCCTCGTGGGCGACGGCCGGCGTGGGTATCCCTCGAGTGGCCAACGACCAATACGAATCAGCTGGGGTGCCCGTCGCTCTCAATGATCTCCAGGCTGGCGACCTGGTCTTCTGGGCTACCGACACCACTGACCCGACGAGCGTGTACCACGTGGCCATCTACATTGGGGCGGACCAGACCATCGATGCTCCCAACCCGAGCACCCCGGTGGAGGTGAGCACGGTGGACCGGCCCTTCTGGAACTTCCTCATGCCAAACGGCGTGCGGCCATAGCGGGAGGAAGCCGGGTGGGTCGATCCCCGCTCGTGAAGCAATCCACAAGCGCTGCGTCCACCATCTCCCGCCCGAACCGGCGCGGCCGCAGCTAGGGTACATGCAGGAACAAGAACCCACTTCGATTGGGGGGCCACAGTGCAAATCTCGACCCTATTGGCAAGCAAGGGGACGGCGGTCGACACCATCCGGGGCGATGCCACCGTCGATCAAGCAGTAGCCGAGCTGTCCCGGCACCGGATCGGCGCGCTGGTCGTCTCCTCCGACGGTCAGCACATCGAAGGGATCGTCTCCGAGCGAGACGTGGTTCGAATGCTCCACGAGCTCGGTGACCGTCTGGTGCACCAGGCCGTGTCCTCGATCATGTCGTCCCCGGTGTACTCGTGTTCGCCCGAAGACGACACCGAGCTCCTTATGTCCATCATGACCGACCGCAGAATTCGCCACGTCCCCGTGGTCAAGGAAGGCGTGCTCTGCGGGATCGTGAGCATCGGTGATGTAGTGAAGAGTCGGATCGGCGACCTGGAGAAGGACCGGGCCGAGCTCTTCGACTACATCAACGCCCGCTGACGGGGTCGCCGGTCACCGCCGCCGGCTCGTCCGATCCGCAGGCAGAGCCGCTCAGGTACCACTCGGGTGCCGGTCGGTGGGTGATTGCTGCCTCGGTGCTGGGATCGGGCATCGCCGCGCTCGATGCCACCGTGGTCGGCATCGCCCTGCCCACCATCGGCAGGGATTTCCACACTGGCCTTGGGGACCTGCAGTGGGTCGTCACTGCGTACACCCTGACGTTGGCTGCCTTCTTGCTCATCGGAGGGACACTGGGCGATCGCTTCGGGCGCAAACGGATCTTCTCCATCGGTGTCGCCTGGTTCGCCATCACCTCGATGGCTTGTGGATTGGCTCCCAACGCCGACTTCCTCATCGCCACACGCGCCCTTCAGGGCATCGGGGCCGCGATGTTGACGCCCGGGAGCTTGGCCATCCTGCAGGCATCGTTCGATCCCGACGACCGAGCCCAGGCCATCGGTGCCTGGTCGGGGCTGGGCGGACTCGCCACCGCAGCGGGGCCGTTGATTGGCGGCTACTTGATCGCCGTAGCCTCGTGGCGCTGGGTGTTCTTCATCAACGTCCCCATCTCCGCTGTGGTGCTGGTTCTTACTGCCCGCCACGTCCCCGAGTCGAGGGACCCGACCACCACCGGGGCGCTCGACACCACTGGAGCCGCGCTGGGGGTGATCTGGCTCACGGCACTCACCTACGCGCTGATCGAGGGGCCCACCTTCGGCTGGTCGTCCCCGCTGATTTCGGTCATGGTGGGAATTGCCGTTGTCGGCCTCGGGGCATTTCTCATCGTCGAGCGGCGCAAGCGAGATCCGATGCTCCCTCTGTCCATGTTCAAAGCACGACAGTTCAGCGCCACCAACGCGACCACCTTCGTCGTCTACGCCGCGCTGGGCGGAGCCCTTTTCCTCCTTCCCATCGAGCTCCAGGTGGTATCTGGGTACTCGCCGCTCCAGTCCGGATTGGCCTTGTTGCCGGTCACCGCCATCATGTTGGTGTTCTCGGCGCGCTCGGGCCGGTTGGCCACCCGACTGGGCCCCCGGCTCCAGATGAGCGTCGGTCCCGTGATTGTGGGACTGGGGCTGGCCCTGCTCATCCGAGCCACCTATGGCTCGAGCTACGTCGTCTATGTGCTTCCCGCCGTTCTCACCTTCGGGGCAGGACTGGCCATCACCGTTGCTCCTCTGACGGCCACAGCCATGTCCTCCGTCCCCGTGGAACATGCCGGTCTGGCCTCGGCCGTCAACAACGACGTGGCCCGCACCGGGAGCCTTATCGCCGTGGCCGTCCTGCCCGCCCTGGCCGGAATTAGCGGGACCAGTTATCTCCACCCCCAGGAGTTCGCCAGCGGGTTCCGGACTGCCGTCGCCATTTCCGCCGTCGCCTGTGCGGCCGGCGGCTTAGTCGCCGCCATAGCCATTCGGAACCCAGCCCGTCCGCAAGCTGCCGCTGCGGCTCTCGAGCCCATGCACTGCGCTCTCGATGCTCCGCCGGTCCGCGCCTAGTAGTCCCGGTCGATCGACACCGGGTCGCCTCGCGTCCCATCTGCGCGTACGTGCATGCGACCGGCGGGTGCTCAACGGATCCAGCGACGGTTGCATGGTCGATGTCGTGAATGGGTATCACGTTGATAGGCAGCTCCCAAAGCCAGGCAAGCAGTGTCGTTGAGGGCTGCATCAGACCAGTACGAGCCGGGCATCCGGCTGGAGGCCTGGGGTCGGGAGCTGGGCGTACAGCTAGGAGTAGGGTCGACATGTGGCCGGTTTCTGCCGGTGCCCGCTGAGGGAAGAAGCGACGGATGGAATCCGAACTAGAGCCACAGTCCCAGCGTCCGAGCACCCAGGGTCAAGGAGTGGACGTCGACCCGGCCGCCTCCGGTACCGACAAACCGACCGCCGCTGCTCCGACACCACCTCGTCCGCCGACCGGTGTGCCAGCCAGTCGCGCCGGACGCCTTTGGGTGGGGCTGATCCTGGCCCTGATCCTCCTGGTCGTGATATTGGTCTTCATCTTCCAGAACCTTGACAGCGTCAAGATCAGCTTCTTCACCGCGTCGGGTTCCTTCCCGCTGGCTCTCATCGTTCTCCTGGCTGCCGTGGTCGGTTCCGTCATCGTGTTGTGCCTGGGGTCGATCCGAATCCTGCAACTCCGCCGCACGGTGAGGCATCGGTCCCGAATGGCCCGTGCCCCCGACACCGCACAGCGCTGATCCATTCCTGCGACCCGACGAGAAGGGCATCCCCTCGCCGATCTGGCCGATCTCCTTGTCGGCATCTGACCGGAGGCGAGCTCGCCCCTACCTGCGTGGGCTGGGCGGCTCGAGCCGACCCTGGAGCTCCGAGGCCAGAGTGCTCATGACATCAGCGATCTGCTGGCGGACGACGGCGTCGGCGATGAGCCCATCGGAACCGATGGCGGAGCGGGCGACGGGAATATGCGTGCAGGCCTCCTCAACAATGTCGCTCCCGGTGTACCCGAGCACCGTGCGCAACGACCGGTGGGCGTCTGCAGCGCCGGTCGGCGATCCCGAGGCATTGACCCACGCCACAGGCTTTCCGTAGGTTTCCCCGCCACCAACCGTCCAGTCGAGCAGGTTCTTGAACGGCCCCGGGAGGGCTCCTGCGTACTCCGGTGTCGAGAACAACAATGCGTCCGCTTGGGAAATTCGCTTCCGGAGGTCGGCGACCGCAGGGTGGAGGGGCACGGTGTCGTCGTCCGGGTTGAACAGCGGTAGGTCGCCGAGCGCCTCGTAGACCGGGGCGATGGTGCCATCGGGAGTCAGGGTCTGGGCGGTGCGCAACAAGGCGGTATTGGTCGACCCGGCCCGCAGGCTGCCCGAGATCAACAGAATCCGAGTGGGAGGGGGAACCATGCTTCCCAGCGTATGGAGACCGTTCCCAGCATCGTCTCGAAGTGCGGCACTCGGTACCATCGATGTGAGAGCCCTCAGGGTGGGCGAACAGGAAACGAGGAGGCAGCCGTGACGTCGTCGGACCAGCAACGCCGGGTCGCCGTGATCGGTCTCGGCATCATGGGATCGGCCATGGCCCGTAACCTGGTGACGGCCGGATTCCCCACCACCGTGTGGAACCGAAGCCCTGCGCCGGCCCAGCCCTTGGTGGCGTTGGGCGCAACCACTGCCGAACGGCCCGAGGATGCGGTACGAGGGGCGGAAGTCGTGATCACCATGCTTCCTGACGCCGCGGCGGTGACATCGGTGATGATCGACGGGCACGTGCTCGATGCGATGGCACCCGGAGCGCTCTGGGCCCAGATGGGCACGATCGGCGTGCAGGCCACGATCGATCTGGCCGCCACCGTGCAGGCGGCCCGTGCCGACGTGTTGTTCGTGGATGCCCCGGTATCCGGCAGCAAGGCACCAGCCGAACAGGGTCAGTTGCTCATCCTGGCCTCTGGACCCGATGACGCCCCAAGGGTGGTCGACCCTGTCTTTGCCGTCATCGGGCGTAAGACCCAATGGTTGGGTCCAGCCGGCAACGGGAGCCGGCTCAAGGTGCTGGTCAATACCTGGTTGGCCTTTTTGGTCGAGGGAGCCGCCGAGACCTTGGCCCTCTGCGACCGCCTGGGCGTCGAACACGAGCAGCTGGCCTCGGCTCTGGAAGGCGGTCCGTTGGCATCCGGCCTGGGCATGGCCAAGCTGGCGAAGATGGACAGCGGCAACTACGACCCCGAATTCCCCTTGGAGTGGGCCCTGAAGGACGTGGACATTTCGGCCGCCGAAGCGGGCGAACCTCCGCTTCCGGTACTGTCGGCCATCTCGAACCAATGGCACGCCGCCGTGGACCGAGGGTTGGGCCGGCAAGACATAAGCGCAGTTCGCGCCGCCCTCCTACCGAGCTGACCCTCATAGGACAGCAGAGCCAGCCCTGCTCGCCCTCGTGGCCCTACGTCGGGTCTGGCCCTTCTTCGCTCGGGGGTTCGCCGGAGCTGGATGATTGGGCCGAACCATCAGGCGCACCGGGGGAGCCTTCGTCTCGCCGCGTCGTCCGATTGGGAAGTGGGTCGATGGCCGGCGTTCCGTCGTTCATCACATGCTCGGTCCACTCCGTCCCCGACCAATAGCGCTGGTCGTGCTTTCCTGACGGATCTGCCATCCAACCAGCGGGTATCCCGGTGTACGAGGGACCGGTCCGGGGTTGAGCCACCGCTGAGGGTGCAACGGACTTGCTCTGGAACGACGACATACCTGGCGGCGGCCCGGGACGCATTCGCGTCCGGCCGCCCATGGAACCCCGGCGGCTGGAGGACAGCATCCTGAGCAGGATCCCCCCCGCGACGATGACCAAGAAGATCCAGGAGCTATGCCCCCCGACCCCATTTCCGTAAAATCCCATGGACCCAGCGTACGGGTCTGCGGCCTGCTTCGAACGTCACCGGTCTGCCGACCCCGGATCGATCTGCCTCCCTTCTCTGCCTTCGCCGATCGTGCCTGCTCCTGGGCCTGCCCACCGGCGGTCACCGCCGCCCACCCTCGACCAGGCCACGGGGCTTCCCCCTGAATTGGTCCGGAAGGGAGCTGGATCTCGTGCGGTGCCACCCGGGCCAGCTCGGAGTCCCGAGCAACCAGTCGGCCGGGGGCCGCCACCGGCGGGCGGGTAAGCACGATTGGCCACGGCCGGACCTAGTGTCGGCATCATGACGAGCAACTGTCCGTTCTGCCAGCACCCCGGAGCTCATGCCCGACCCGTACCTTCTGACTCAGGCGGCCCGTCGTTCTGCGAGGACTGTGATCGTTGCTGGTCCGACCGCATGGACCGGGACCGACCGCCGCATCATTCGTAGTACCGGTTGCTGAGTGCGCTCGCGCTCTTAGCGACCGCGCACACGCGGCGACGGCGGCCGTCGAGTCGAGGGGACGCCGGGCCGAGATTCAGGCCGCTGCCGAGAGCTCGCTGGCGCAGTACTTGCACTTGATGGCGCCAATCGGGAGGTCGCTGGAGAGGCACCACGGGCACTTCTTGGTCGGCGGCGGATCGCCGAAGACCGTGGATCCCCGCGTTTTCATGTATGCCCGGTACGGCACCACGAGGGCGAAGTAGATGACGGCCATAAAGATGAGGAAGTACACGATGGCCGAGATGAACGCGCCCAGGTCGATCCGCTGACCGTTGATGGTCCAGCCCAATCCCTTGGCCGTCGGACCGCCACCGGCAGCCGCATTGACCGCCGGCGTGATGATGCTGGTGGTAAAGGCCTTGATCAAGTTGCTAAAGGCCAGCGCCACCACCAAACCAACGGCAATGACAATCAGATCGCCCTGCATCAAAAAGTTCTTGAAGCCTTTGATCATGTTGGTCTCCTCATGTGGTCAGCCGCTCGCCTCATCGGTCAGGCGGCATGAGATAATTCCGGCCAACCTAACGCGGGCCCCTCATCTCGTCCCCCTGGGCCCGGGCGCACGCAAACGGATGTGCAGGCGACCCGCCATCGCTCGTCGAAGAGCCCGATAGGCGAGCCACACGCGGTCCGGATTGGCATGGTGTTCGCCCAGTTGCGCTCGCCATGCCGGCGCATCGGTCGCGGTGCGCTCGATCAGCGCATCGGTCATCCCCGTTCAGGGTTCGTTGGAGATGATCCTGTCAACTACGCCGGTTTGGACGTCATAGCGCCAGCCTTCGACCCGGACGCCGTCAGGCAGGACCTCACAGGTCTGAACGACGTGGACATCCTCGGCCAGAGCTTTATCGGGATCGTCCATGGTGAGAAAGTCCCAGCCCTCCGAATGGGCGGCTTGTTTCTCATTGAGCCCCGATCTGAGCTGGGCTTCGCCGCCGCGGGCGAGGGCGCAATCGGTGTGGTGCATGACGGCGATGTGCGTGACCCCAAGGAACGTAGTGGCCAGCACCAGCGACCGCAGGACATCTGGCGTGACCCGCCCACCCGCGTTGCGGAGGATCTTGGCGTCGCCTGGATGCAGGCCAAGCATGGTGAGAGGCTCGATTCGGCTATCGATACACGTCACCAGACCAAACCCCTTGGCCGCCCGGCCGGGGATGCCCTGGAGGGCGAAGGTCTGCGAGTACTGACGGTTGGCGGCAAGCAAGTCATCGAACATCGAGGCACAGCTTCTCAGATGTCCGGTCCTCCTGTCACCGCCGTTGGAACAAGGTTTGACTCCATCATCGGACGGGAAGGATCAGGTCCATGGGGATCATCTTGTTATTGCTAGTGCTGGCCGTCATCTTCGCAGGCGTGGGCTTTGCCCTCCACGTGTTGTGGATCGTCGCCGTCATCTTCTTCGTAGCCTGGCTCGTCGGTCTGGCCTTCGGAAAGGGCAGTCGACGGGCCTAGCAGTGGCCGATCCTGTCGCCTATGTCTGTCACGGGAAGAAGTGCTCCCGGGCATGCGATCACGATGCTCTCATCCGAGCTCTGTGCAAGCAGGCCGAGGTCCGCCTGGTGCGGTGTCAGAAGATCTGCCACGGGTCGGTCGTCGTTGCTCCACTTGACGGCAACCTCGAGTGGTTCGAGCGGATCGACTCTCCCAAATCCTGCGTGGACATGAAGCACGCGGTGGTGGCCCGGACCCGGAAGAAGCTGCCGCCCAGATTGAAGAAGCGCCGACTCAAGAAAAGATCGGGTTCGGCGCCGCGATAGACGGAGTCCGGTTCCGTTGACAGGTTCTGGCGGCCGATGCCATCGCCAGGTGCTCTGGCAGCGGGCAACTGATGAGCCGCACAGGGCAGCGGCGGCGGGGACTGATGAGCCGCACAGGGCAGCGGCGGCGGGGACATGGTATGAAAGTTCGCACCGTCACCAGAAGGGGGAGTCACTATGGAGTTCGGGTACTTCGCACAAGTCTTCGTACCAGACAAGGTGGCGGAGACCACCCCTGGCTACGAGCAACGGCGCCTCCTCGACAACCTCGAGCTTTCCATCAGGGCCGAGGAGTTCGGGTTCAAGTACGTCTGGGCGTCCGAGCACCACTTCCTCCGCGAATACTCGCACATGTCCGCTCCGGAGGTGTTCCTGGCCAGCGTGGCCTCGCGCACGGAGCGGATCCACCTGGGGTCGGCGATCTTCAACATCACTGCGCCGGTGAACCACCCCGTTCGGACCGCCGAGCGCGCCGCAATGCTCGACAACCTGTCGAACGGCCGCTTCGAGCTGGGCACCGGGCGTGGGTCGTCGACCACCGAGATGTTCGGGTTCGGGATCCCCGAGATCGACTACTCCAAGGTGCTGTGGGACGAAGCGATCCGGGAGATCCCCAAGATGTGGCGGGACGGGTTTTACTCATACGAGGGCGAATCTTTCTCCGTGCCACCCCGGGAGATCTTCCCGAAGCCGGTCGCTCGCCCCAATCCACCCATGTGGGTGGCCTGCGGCAACCCCCCGACGTTCGAGAAGGCCGGCCGCATGGGTCTGGGGGTGCTGTGCTTCACCGTCGGGGCCCCGTCGGAATTGGCCAAGTTGATCGAGGTGTACAAGAAGGCAGTGGAGAAGGCCGAGCCGGTGGGCGACTTCGTGAATGACAACGTGATGTGCGTGAGCCATCTCACGTGCATGCCCGACCGCAATGAGGCCTTCGAGCTCAACACTCGGATCGACATGCGCCTGTACCAGAGCCTCGTCTACCGCTGGCTCAACACCTTCCCCAAGCCGGCGGGAGTGCCCGATTGGCCGGCCGTCATGCCCGAGCCCACCCTGGATGAGATCAGACAGCAAGTCGAGGCCGGGATCATCGCCGTCGGCAACCCGGAGGACTGCGCCCAGGTATGCCAGCAGTACGAAAACGCCGGGGCCGACCAGCTGGTGGTCAGCCCCATGACCACGACGATGCCCTTCGAAACGGCAGTCGAGAGCATGAAGCTGTTCGGCCAGGAGGTCATCCCCCGCTTCGACACCGATCCGACGTTCCGCTCCGACCGCATGAGGAAGGCGGCAGTGAGCGCTGGCGGCGGATGAGCGGGGAACTGTCAGCTGACTAGGGATTGTCAGCTGAGCGGAGACCGTCAGCTCAGTGGAGACCGTCAGTGAGGATTCGATATGGGAGAGCTCGATGGCCTGGTGGTCACGATCACCGGTGCCGGCAGTGGCATCGGCCAGGCGTTGGCCCGGGGCTTCACGTCCGATGGGGCGTCGGTGGTTGGATGCGATCTACCGGTCAACCTGGCCGCGGCCGGAGAGGCCTGCGACCTCGTGGTTGCCGCTGATGTGACCAAGCCGGAAGAGCTCGACGCTTGGGCCCAGATGGCCGTCGAGCACTTCGGCCGTATCGACGTCGCGGTGGCCAACGCAGGGATCTCCCGACGTGGTTCGGTGGAGGATGGCCATCTGGACGACGTGGCCGCCGTGTACGGAGTCAACGTGTTCGGGGTGCTCCACACCGTTCGAGCCGTCCTCGGGACGATGCGACAACAGGGTCATGGCCGATTGATCGCCGTCTCGTCGCGCACGGCCGAGTTCTGCCCTGGCGGGGGCGTGGCCTACTCCTCCTCCAAGGCGGCCGTTCTGGCCATCGTGCGTTCGCTGGCCCACGAGCTGGCCGGCACGGACATCCTGGCCAACTGCATGTTCCCCGGCATCTGCAGGACGGCCATGAACCCCGACGCCGGCCAGGACCCGGCATTGGCCTATCCCACCGCCCGGCTCCTGGCCACGCTGCCCCCCGGTGGACCCAGTGGGCGTACCTTCGCCGAGGCCGAGGAGTACCCCATCTACTCCGAGTTCGCAGCCGACACCAAGCCCCCGCTGGGCTGACCCGACTGGCGGAAAGACTGCACGAGGAACGATGGGAAGCACAAGGAACGTACAGGTGGAACGACCAATGGACCAGGGGGAACGACCGATGGACGACTATCCAGTGAAGATCGGGAACATGCTCTTCACCATGGTGGACCCGCACCATGGCTACGAGGTGGCCTATAACCGCTGGTACGAACGAGACCACTTCTATGCCGGCTGCCTCATCTTCCCGGGACTGTTCGCCGGCCGGCGGTGGGTGGCACCTCGTCGGCTCAAGGACCTCAGGTTTCCGGAGACGACCCCGTTCGCCGAGCCCTACGATGCCGGGTCCTTCCTCTCCATCTACTGGCGGCACCAGGGCATGGAAAACGCCGGACAGGACTGGGATGGCCCCAGCGTCTTCTGGCTCTACGAAAACGGCAGGGGCTTCAACGAACGGACCCACGCCCACACGGCGAACTACGACTTCATGGGCGTCGCCTACAAGAACCAGGACGGGGTGCCCATCGAGCTGGCGCTCGACCATGACTACGCCGGATTGGCCGTGATCGTGACCGAGCCGACCGACGGGGTGTCATCGGAGCAGCTGCTGACCTGGTTGGAGAAGAGCGCCGCTCCGTCGTTGCTGGCCCACCAGGGCCCCGACGCCATCGCCTCGTGGACCCTGAACGAGCAATTCCGATCGTCCAACCGCCGGGAGTCCCCCATGTCCCTCGGAACCACGGGCGGGGACGAGAACCGCGTTCTGCAGCTGTGCTTTCTCACCGAGGAGCCCGATCGGTGTTGGGACGCCTTCCGACAGTACGGCGACGACATCGACGGTGGTGGTGCCGGGCGGGTCACCTTTGCCGCCCCGTTCCTTCCCACCGTGATCGGCACCGATAGCTACCTGGATCAGCTCTGGTGACCTGAGCTCGGGCCGGACCGAGGAGCCCCGGGCTGTTCGAGGCGGCCCAGAGGTGGTGCCCGAGCCGGCCGTGACCGGAACTGGGGCCCGGTGGTCCTGACCAGAACTGGGGCGGTTGCCCTACCCGGAACTGGGGCCCGTTCCCGTGCCTTATCGGAATGGTTCGACGGGCGAACTAAGTCACTATCCTGTGGATGTGAACTCTCCGATCGAGGCAACTCCGGCCTCAAGCCACGACAGGGTACGGCGCAGCGACGAATCGCTGGCAGTGGAGGCGGTTCGGGCCCTGGCGCGGGCGTCGCGCCAACTTGAGCGGGCCTCGGGCGAGCTCAACCTCGCTCACTACCGAGTGCTGTCG
>DASXMT010000499.1:0-6572 GCA_036495505.1 Acidimicrobiales bacterium
CAGAGTGGTGGACCCCCGCTACGCGCTCGCGGACCCTGCTTTCGTGGCTACACCCCGCTCATCTCCGAAGTGCCGCCAATCAAGGGCCAGGTCAAGGAGGGGGTGCGCAGGTTGCGCCCCGGTAGACAGTCTCTTGTCCCAAATAGCTGTCCCAAATCGTTTGCGGCAGACCCCGTTGGCCCCGGCTCGGACGAGTTGGCATGAGGTTATTCGTCGGGACCGAGATAGCTCCACACAGGAGGGAAGTCGCCGATACCGAGCTTGGAGCAAATCTTCTGGGCGGCCATGCTGATGCCCTCTGTGAAGGTCGGAAAGGCGAAGGGCAGTTCGGCGACTTGATCGATGTTCATGCCGGCAGTCATGCAGGCGACGATGACTTGGATGATTTCGGCGGAGTACTCCCCCAGTACGTGACCGCCAAGGATGGTCTTCTGCTGTCGATCCGCGATGAGTTTGCAGAATCCCTCTTGGTGGCCGTCCGCTACCGGGCGGAGCAGATCGTCGTAGCGGGCAAGCCCGACCACTATTTCGTGCTGCCGAGCGGCTTCTGTCTCCGTGAGGCCGACACCACCGTACTCAGGGTCGGTGAAGCTCGCGGTGGGCACGATGTCGTAGCTGACCTGGCGCGTCGGCCCTTTAAGCGCGTTCTGGGCGGCGATTCGCCCTTCGAGCCGGGCTACTTGGACCAACATGGAGCGTCCGTTGACGTCGCCGGCCGCGAAGATGTGGTCGACTTCGGTGCGAAGGTAGGCATCGGCCGAGATTCCTCGTCGCTCGACGCTGATCCCGGCGACGTCGAGGTCGAGCTGCTCAGTGTTTGGGGGCCAACCGACAGCGAAGAAGACGGCGTCCACGATAGTTTCTGCCGTTACGGCCGAGGTTGCGTGCTCGACGATGATCCGGTCTTCGAGCGGTCTCAGAGATGTCACCGCTGTATTGGTGTGCGTTTGGATGCCTTTACGTTGGAACGCTCGATCGAGTTCGGTCGAGATGCTGAGATCGGCGTGCGGCACAACTGTCGGGCCCGCCTCGAAGAGGCTGACCTGGCTTCCGAGGTCGGCGAGGATGGAAGCGATTTGGCATCCGGTGTCGGCCGCGCCGACGACTGCGGCCGCTGCGGGCAGAGCCTTCAGGGTTCGGATGTCGCTGTAGGTTAGGGCCAGCTCGTTTCCGGGGATAGGCAGCCGGCCTGCGTGACCGCCTACGGCCAGGATGATGTGATCGGCGCGCCAACTGCGACCGTCCCCCGAGGTCAGTGTGTGCGGGTCGGTGAAGCGGACGGGCCCGAGGTGCTCAACGAGATTGATCCCGTGACGCCGTAACTGGTCGGCCAGGTGTTTCTTCTCAAAGACATAACGGGCGACACGATCGCTGTTGGCCAGGATGGCTTGTAGGTTGGGTTTGGGAGGAGGTCCTTCGAGCCCGAACACGGACCACGAGGTCCAGTCTCGTGCCAGCCGTGCGGACCGAGCCATGGTGCGCACAGGCGCCGGTCCCCGGTTGATGTTAGTGCCGCCAACTTGGTCGGCCTCGAGCAATGTGACGGTGGCGTCCATGTGGCGGGCCTGAACGGCGGCAGTGACGCCGGCGGGACCCCCACCGACCACGAGCACACTCGCTTCATTGATCATGCGACAAGCCATCTGCGGCAACCGCGGAAACGACAGTCAGGATCATGCCGTTGACAACGGTCACCCGGAAGGTGGTCGAGTCAGCCGAGTTGGAGGCGGCCGTCGTGGGTGCGTCGGTCCCGTCACGGTTCGTCGCTCGTCTCGCACGTCGGGCGGTGGGGTTGTCGGTCATGAGGTGTCGGTCCTGACCGTTTCGCGGCCTAGTAGTCGGGGTCCTGGAAGTTTGGCTCGCGGCCTTCGTTGAAGGCCCCGATGCCCTCCACCCGGTCAGGGTGGACAGCTGAGCGCCAGTGGGCCGCCATCATGATGGCGGTCGCCTGCTCCAACGGCTCTCCCTGCCCGGTCCTGGCCGACCATTTCACCGCCTGCACGGCAGTGGGAGAGTTGCTCGCGATCTTCTCGGCGATTTGCGTGGCCGCTTGCATCAGGCTGGCCTGGGGGTGGATTTCATTTACCATCCCCAGCCTGTGAGCCTCTTGGGCGCTGATCGGATCGCCGGTCAGGAGCATCTGCATGGCCCTCCCGGGCGGAAGGAGCCGCGGCAGCAGTGCAGGCGAGCCGCCCCCCGCGGCGAGCCCGATCATGGCCTCCGGTTGACCGAACGTGGCATTCTCGGAGGCGATTATGAAGTCGGTGCTCTGCGCCAACTCGGAGCCGCCCCCGTAGGCAACCCCGTTCACGGCCGCGAAGATCGGTTTGCGTAGCTGGCGTAGCGTGTACAGGGTTCGGTCGAAGTCCTGACGTTGGCGGAGCCACTCTTCCTTGGTCATCGTTCTGCGCTGCCGCAGGTCGCTGCCGACCGAAAAAGCTCGATCGCCCGCTCCGGTCAGGATGGCCACCCGGACCTCGATCCGAACGGCGATCGTCTCGAGGATCTCAGTTAGCAGGCTCCCCATTTCGGTGGTGATGGCGTTGTCCGCGGCCGGGCGGCTGAGCGTGATGATCGCGACCCGCCCGTCGTGGATGTAATCGACGACCACCGGTTGATCCGGCTCCGGCAGGCCGGCAGCTGGGGGTCCGAAGCCGAGAGCGGCCCAACGGTCAGCGCCTGTTGGCTGTGCAGTCACTTTGTTGCCTCCTCATGCAATGGTCGACTAGGTCTCGAGCCCGGCGAGCCAGTTGAGGGCCCGTAGCCCCGGAACGAAGCAGTACTCGCCGCCACGGGTGACCACAAACGGGGGCATGCCCTGCAACCGGCGGCGGATGGGGCGCTGCGGAATGGTGAACTGGCCGCTGCCCCCGGCCGAGCCGACCAGGGGGTCCCGTTCCCCTGGCGCGCCAATGAAGACGCCATCGTTGAGCCATTGTGTCTTCACGAATTCGAACTGACGGTCCAGGTGGGTGCCGGCGAAGACAAACACAATGCCGCGATCAGCCCCGTCGTCGTCCAAGACTCCTTCGGGCAGGGGCGGCCCATAGCTGGTACCGCGCCGGAGCATGCGGTGAAGACGAACATTGACGCTCCCGTCGCCGTCCAACGCGTCTCGCGGGTTGGCTCGTCGCGCGTGCGCACCCGCCGGACACCTGAAGCCCCCCAAGTCGTCCGCGTACAGGAATCGGTTATTTCGCTTCGGGTCGGTCCCCAAATCGGGGTCATCGCGATCTGGGCACACGGCGAGCGGGGTGCCGCTCTGCCAGCGTCCCACCATCTTGGCCCCCAGGAGCGCCTCTTGTTGCCGGCTGGCGGCATTGGCCCGCAAGTACTGACGGTAGGCCGCCACCCGTGTGTGGAGCTTTCGAAAAGCGATGTACGTCCCGTTCCGGGCGAGTATCTCCGGCGACGGCTGCGCCGGGAGGGCTCCGGTCTCGTCCGGATAGCCGAGGATGAACTCGCCGGCCTTGATCGGCGATTCCAGCGGATTGGTGCCAGGCACGCCGCCGCCTTCTATTGCCGGCTGTCCGATCCCGTCCTTGAAACCGAACGAGGTGCGACCGGTGGGGAGCTGGTAGCAGTCCTGACGCCAGATCAACTCCACTCCCCGTAGCTCCTGGTAGGAGTCGCGGGCCTTTGCCAGGGACGTCTCCAACCCCTCGGCGTCAGGCGACAGAACGGCCAGAGCCACATGCACGTCCGGGCTTCCCAGCGGTCTCTCCCAGGCCGCCGGGCTGCTCTCCCCCACGTCGCCCAACACTTCGGCGCGGGCCGCCATGCCATGGCGGAACTCGGGCGCGAAGCTGTCGAGCGAGGCCGAGGGAACGCCCACCGCCCGGAGGCCCTGATAGGTGAGCGCCACCGTGACCGAGGTATCCTGTGCTGCGTCAGGCCGGGAACCAGCCGCGCCAACCAGCGGGCGGAGTCGTCGCAGTAACTCGCGTCCGGCGTGTGGGTCGTCGACGCGAACCAGCAAGTAGGTTGCTACGTAGGGGGACGGACGCTGGTGAATGGCTCCGTATTGGATGTCGTCGAGCTCGAGCTCGACGGTTGAGTCCGAGTTCGACTGGCTCATCTATCCCCCGTTCTCAATGCAGCACGGGACGTCGGGGAGGATCCGGATTGAGAGCGGCCAAGTAGGGGAAGACGGTCGTCGCAGGCACAGACGCCTGGTCCACGCCGTCGCGGATTCGGGGACCGTTGCCCCCGTTCACCCACAGCGTAAACAGTGTGTCCATCACGTCGTCGTTGAGACTTCTGCCTCCGCAGGTCTGATGTGAGCGGCCCTCTCGGCCGGCGAGTTCGATCTCCAAAAAGGAGCCGTGCTCGACGTAGGGTCGGGTCAGATCCACTGCCAGGAAGTCTGCCAGCACCAGTTCCGTCAAGGGATGGGCCCCGTTCTCCAGGTCCGGCCAGTCCGCTTTCCCGTCCAAGCCGTCCCAGAACCTCAAATTGGCGTTCAGCCGGGCTCGGTAGGCCCCCTTGTAGGTTTCACCCAGACAGAAAGCATCTTCGGAGTTGTAGAGGTCGCGGATCTCCAAATCCTGATTCACCGGATCGAACGGCTTCGGGGCCAGAAGCAGGTTCTTCACCTCTGGCCGCCCGGTCCGCTCCATGCGAACCATCAGCTTTCCCCGGGTGAGCGTCTCACCTATCACCGCCACCTGTTCGACGCCTCCGAGAAGCCTGGCTGAGTCGAGCTCAACAACGATGCTGAGGACGTTCTTGCCGTCGAGGAAAATCGAGCTTCGGTCGCGAAAGGCCAGCACCTCGGTCTCAATGGTCTTGACTGCAGCGGGGGCGTCCATGATGAACGGATCCCAGCGCACCCCAGCGAAGACCCGCACCCCCGGTGCTTCGCAGTCCACGCCTACCCGAAATGGAACCGTCTCGCCTGACGGGATGCGACAAGATCCATCCTGTACGACGCCTCCACCGAGCCCGGTGGGTGTCGGCGCCGCAAACACGAAGTCGACCACGAACTCGTCGTCGCTGAGAGCGAACGGGACGAAAGGGCCGGTACTGAGGGCCGCCAGTGGACGGATCCTGAACCGGTAGATCAGCCCGTCCGAGAACGAGTCGCTCGGCTGGGCGAAAGGCAACGTGTTCAGCACCAGCGCCAAATGACCGGGACGCTCGGGGCTCGCGAACGCGTACAGATCGGTAATGTCCGCGGCCGGTACGGCCAAGGCTCGTGGCCCAGAGATATGGTCCGACACGCTTGTGGCTTTCTACCCTGCTCCCGGCCCGCCGACCCGGCCTAGTTCGCGGCTTCGTCGAGCAGCGGCTTCAAGGCAGGGTGTTGCAGCGGTTCCGCTGCGTCCGGATTGTCGAGCACCTCCTGGAACGCCCGGTTGACTCGCTCGGCCTTTCGGATCTCGTTCACGGTACCGGGGTAGTTTCGGGCATAGGCGGTTGCCGTCACCTGAGCAGCGAGGATGAAGCCCTTCAAGGTGGCGACATCGGGAAGGCCGTCGTATCCCTCCACGTGCCGGAACACCTCGGCGAAGAGGGCCAGCGGCTTCGAGGCGAAGTCCTCCATGTAGGCATCCCACGTTCCATCGAAACTCGTGGCGAACAGCAGCCGTCTGTCACCATCGAACATCACGAACCTGGCCTCATGGATGGTAGCCACCGGCAGGTCGTAGTCACCCGATCGGTAACCAGGAGAGTCGTTCAGCGCCCGCAGCGCCTGGCGCAGATCATCCTGGTGACCAGGCTTGACCCGAAAGAAAAGGCTGAACTCGCTGGTCGAGCCGACCCGTAAGCCCGGACCTCGTGCCTCGGCTGTCGGTTCTTGCATTCGGAGTGACCTTCTCTCAGTGGGCACAACGTTCCCTGAATTTACGGACAGGTCGGATAGGCCAAAACCAACTTCGGCCGAGCCGTCCCCCGCCAGACACCGGACATCAGGCTCGTGCCGACCACTCTAGGGCGATCATCCCCGCCGATGCGACTCCGAATTTGGGCCCCGAGTTCTACATCGAGGACCCCGGCGAGGTGATGGTCCAACTCGACCGGCAACTCTCCTGTTGCGCTCGGCCGACACACCGAGGGGCCGGGAGCATTGTCCGCCAGAGGCAGATGCCCCCTCAGCCAGACCCGAGCCCAGCGACGTCCCGCCGCTCGTCGCTGGGCGGTAGCGCTGGTGCCTCAAGTGCCCCACCCGCTTCCGATGGACATCGAATTGCGGTACCCCCGTATCGGCAACGAACGCGCGTCTGTGATCCATCGGCTATCGCTTTGGAAAACCGGATCCAATCTCTGCCCACCAGGTCGGCTCCGGGCGAAACGGCGCTGCTGGCCGACCAGCGGCATCTGTGTCGAATCGGTACACGAGCCCGGCAGCGGGCTGGGCCCTACGCTGCTCGTCGCTCCAGCCCTCTGTCGCGGTGGTGACATACAGGCGATTCAAGTCCGGGCCTGCGAACGCGCAGGAGGTGCTCTGAGCTGCTGGCACGGCCAGTTCCTCGCGCAGCACACCCTCGGGAGAATAGCGATGGACTCGGCCGCCGCCGTAGATCGCCACCCAAATGTCGCCGTCCGCGTCGACGGTCAGGCCATCTGGT
>DASXMT010000500.1:0-4090 GCA_036495505.1 Acidimicrobiales bacterium
GTGAACCGGAGGACCCCAGGGTCCTCGGCGACGATGCACTGGTCCACCTCCTCCCAGGACACGGGGGTCGAGACGGTGGGTTCCTCTCTGGCCCGCAGCGAGTAGACGGCTACCGTCGTCTTGGCCGGATGGTTCTGGCTCCAGTCGATCAGCACCTTGCCCCGTCGAAGCTCCTTGCGCATGTTGGAGACCACCAGATCCGGGTGCTCTCCCTCCAGCGTTCGGGCCAGTTCGTGCGCTTCGTCTCGAGTCCGGTCCCAGGTCGGTCGTCCGCCCAGTCGGGTGTAGAGCTGCAATCCCTTCGACCCGCTGGTCTTGGGATACGTCGTGCGGCCGGGCAGAGCATCATCGATCAGTCGGGCCACTCGGCAGCAGTCGACCATGGTGCTCCCCTCCCCCGGGTCCAAATCGAAGACCATATGGTCGGGCGGTCCCGGCAACGTGCGTCGTCGACCCACCCGCCACAGCGGGACATGGAACTCGATGGTGGCGAGGTTGGCCGCCCATGCCACCGTGGCGACATCGCATACGACGGCGTACTCGACGCTCTCGGATGCCGACCGGCTCCGCGAACCCGTCGCCGTCGATGGAACCTCCACCGTCTTGACCCAGTCGGGAGCATGCGAGGGGACGTGCTTCTCGAAGAACGACGACGCGCTCACCCCGTTGGGATACCGGTGCAGGGTCAGCGGGCGGTCGCGCACATGGCCGAGCATCACCGGTGCGATGCGGACGTAGTAGTCGATCATCTGCCCCTTGGTGAAGCCGCCGGCATAGAGCGGCTTGTCCAAGTTGGACACCGTCAGTCGACGCCCTTCGATCTCCACCTCGATCGACGACTTACTCACGAACGACCTCTCGGGGATCCTTGTCGGGACGGAGACCGCGCCAGACCGAGTGCCGGATCTGCCCGTCTTTCGTCCATTCAGTGAACCGCACCTCGCCCACGAGCTCGGGCTCCACCCACGTGGCCCCGGCGCGATGGGCGCTGGGCACCGGGGTGGCAAAGGGGCTCTGAGCTCGAGTGAGCGGGCGCAGCATATCGAGCAGCTCGGCTTGCTTCTTGTCGGTAAATCCCGTTCCCACCTTGCCCACGTACTCCAGGCCCTTCTTCCCCGGCACCCCGACCAGGAGTGCACCAAAGGTCTTCTGACGGCTGCCTTTGCCCGGCGCCCAGCCGCCGATGACCACGTCTTGGGTCCGGGTCAGCTTCACCTTGATCCAGGCGTCGCTGCGTCGCCCGGGTTGGTAACGGCTGGTCCGGAGCTTGGCCACCACGCCTTCGAGCCCTCCCGAACGGGCCACGTCGAGCACCTTGTCACCGGGGACGTCGGTAAAGGAATTGGTGACCACCCAGTCGGGGCCCTTGATGGCCAGAGACTCGAGGAGCGACCGGCGCTCGTCGTAGGTCTGGTTGATCAGGAGCCGGCCGTCCAGATAGAGCACGTCGAAGATCAGGTAGTCGACCGGGGTGGCGGCGGCCGCCCGGCGGACCTGGGCCGCCCCCCGCACCTGCATGCGGTTCTGCAGCTTCCCGAACGAGGGACGTCCCTCGTCGTCCATGGCCACGAGCTCGCCGTCGAGGATCACCGAGGTGGCGCCCAACTGCAGGCCCAGGCCGCGCAGCTCGGGGTAGACCTCGGACACGTCGTTGCCGTTTCGGGTGAGGGCTCGCACCCGCCCGCCGTCGATGTAGGTCACCGCCCGTATCCCATCCCATTTGAACTCGTAGGCCCACCTGCTGTCGTTTGCGGGCAACGTCCCTAAAGCGGCGAGCATGGGCTCGATCTCCTCGGGCATCGGTTCCCACCCGGCAGGGGCAGGATCCATGCGGTGCATCATCCAATTCTTGCCGCCCGTCTTGAACAGCACGTACCGGCCGCTGACGCGGGAACCGTGTAGCCGGAAGATGACCTCGCGGTCGGTCCACTTCTCGCACTCGTAGTGGCCGTGGTCCCAGAGGATGACCGTGCCCCCTCCGTACTCTCCCTTGGGGATCTCGCCCTCGAAGGTGCCGTAATCGAGCGGGTGATCCTCGGTGTGGACGGCCAGCCGATTGTTGCCTGGGTCGAGCGGGATGCCCTTGGGCACCGCCCAGGAGACGAGCACCCCGTCCCGCTCCAGCCGGAAATCCCAGTGCAAGGCGGTGGCGTGGTGCTCTTGGATCACGAAGACGGGACCGGACTTCTTCGAGCGCCTGCCCTTGGGGGCCCGTCCCATCGGCTCTGGAGTCTTTGTCGGGTCACGCTTCTTGCGGTAGGTGGCCAGCGCAGGCTCGGTGGCGGTGCTCGGCTGTGCGGCCTTGGTGGCCCGCTTCTCGGCCTTGGCCGCCCTGGCCGCCGGCTTCTTGTCCTTGGTGGCTGGCTGTGTGGCCTGGCCCGCCGGCTTCTTGGCCGGCTGTGCGGCCTTGGCCACCGGCTTTGCCGTGGCCGCCGGGGTGCTCGACTTCCGCCCGGTCGGTGCCTTCGTGGTCCTGGTGCGGGCCGTGGTGGACCCGCCGCGCCGCTGGGCCGATGGTGTCACCCCTGGTCAATACCCGTTCGAAGGCCGCTTGACACCTCTGGGGCACCTGGCACCGGGACGACGGAGGTGGCGATCAGCGTTTGCGACACATCAGCCGTTCTTTGCCAGAAAGCTGACCAGGGCCTCTGCAAATGCGCCGTTCGACACGGCGGCCAGATGATCGCCGGGAACCAGCTCCAGGGTGGCGGCGGGGATTGCCGCAGCCAGCACCTCCGGCCGTCGGGCCAAGGTGTCCTCTGTGCCGGCCAGCACCAGTGTCGGGGCCGTGATTGCACCAAGGGGTAGCAGCCCTTCTCGGGACGCCGTGGCCACTGCGGCCAGAGCCACCCGGTCGGCGTCGACCAGGTCGGCCAGGTTCCGGAATCCCACCGCCACGCTCCCGGCAATGGCGGCCGGATCATCGGAGAGCAGAACCTCGGCGATCTCTTCCCGTGGAACCGCTGCGTTGTCGAGCCCACCCAGCTCCACCACCGAGGCGCCCACGCCGCCCACGACCATCGACCGGATACGGGCATCGCGGATGGCGACGAGCAAGGAGACGATCGCCCCCATGGAGTAGCCGACGAGGTCGACGGTGGGAACATCGAGCGCGTCGAGGAGGCTCGAAACATCGGCGGCCATCACGTCTTCCCCGTAGCGGGCAGGGTCATGGGGCTTGTCCGATTGTCCGTGTCCTCGTGCGTCAACCCCGATGACCTGGTGGCCGGCGGTGACCAGGTGCTCCATGACCCCGGTGACCTCCCAGTTCAGCTTGGTGTGCACGGCAAAACCGTGGAGTAGCACGACCGGCCCAAGTCCGTCTGGCGGCCCCCAGCGCTCGTAGGCAATCCTGGTCCCGTCGAACGACACAAACGACTCCATGCCCAAACGACGCTACTCCCGCTGTGCCGACATGGTCGGCCCGGATGCGCCCCGGTTCCCCCATCCCCTTTTCATCGTCCACAATGGGATGGCACGGCAGCTGAACGGTCAGGAGCACCGACCATGGACTTCGACTTCGATCCCGACGATCCGAGTTTCTTCGACGACGAGCCCTACGACGAGGACGACGTCTTCATCCGCACGTGTGGACGGTGCGGCACCCGGACCTCACCCCAGTGGTCGGAGTCGGCCAGCCTCGAAGAGGCCCGGCGTTATGGCTGGCGGCGAGTGGCCGCCTCCGATCGGCCGGGGTCGCGCCGCATGGACCTTTGTGGCCGCTGCGCCGCCGAGGCCGGCTACGGGGCGCCCCTCGCTCGTTGGGGATCCTGGTAGCAGCCCCGGACGGCCCTGGAGATCAGGGCGACCCCCTCGGTGGGATCGAGGGTTCCCAGTGCGCCGGTGAGCTCGCGCTTCACGTCGGGGGCGCGGGGAAGAGCAGGTGCTTCAGGTCAGGGTGGTTCACCCGCGAGCAGGACAGATGGACGTACTCGCTGTCGATGCTCACCTCCACCACGTCTGCTCCGGCACCGGCGAAGGCCGGATGCCCGTCTCCGAACGCGTCAATCTCGCTGGGCATGCGAACGTGAAGTCGTTGGGCCAAGTCGGAAATCGCTTACCTACGGTGAGCATGGTGTCGGTGAACATG
>DASXMT010000501.1:0-2590 GCA_036495505.1 Acidimicrobiales bacterium
CTGAATCGGCGTTCCCCACGTTGCTGCTCCGGATTACCCACATTGTTGTGGATGCAAGGCGACAGAGCGAGGGGATTCGGACGATGGGACTCAATTGCCTGGTGGGGGCCTGGCGACAACAATGTTGCTTGTGACCAGAAATCGCTTTGCCGGAGAGCCGTTTCAGGACGGAGACGAGGCCATCGCCCGCGCACTCGAAGATGTCAGCATTCCTGCACTCATGTGCACGCTCGTGCACATGAGTGGTGACCCGTCGTGGGTGCGAGGTGGGATCCAGCCGAATGTGGGCGTCTCGTTGGACATTCAGGGCGGAATGTCGGAGGGGGATATGGCGGAGGTACGCCGCCGTGCCCTCCCGGCGATCGCCGCGTATCGCGACAACGGGTGTGTCCCAGTGGAGCCATCCCGGGAACTGTTGCGAGAGATGATGGGCTTCCTCGGCCGGCGTCCCGTCGATGGCCAGCTGGCCGGCCTGTTCTTCGACGACTTGCAATTCGAGGGCGGTGACAGCGGAGAGGTGTCTTGGGGTGACGAGATTTCGGAGTCCAAGAAGTCCGCGACACCGGTCGTCGTCATCGGCTGCTGGATGGGTGGGATCCTGGCCGGTATCCGCCTCAGGCAGGCAGGGCTGCCCTTTACGATCATCGACAAGAACGAGGGCCCTGGCGGCACCTGGTGGGAGAATCGTTACCCTGGCGCACGCGTCGACGTCGGGAGCCATCAGTACTGCTTCTCCTTCGAGCCGGCCGAGTTGTGGAGCGAGTACTACTGCCAGCAGCCAGAGCTGCGTGACTACTTCGGTGGAATTGTCGACAAATTCAACCTCCGGCCTCACTGCCGCTTCGAAACGGCTGTCACCGAGATGGAGTGGCAGGAGGACCGGGCCATGTGGCGCGTCATTGCGCGCGAAGCGAGCGGTGACGAAAAGGTGTACGAGGCCCGCTTCGTCATCAGCGCCGTGGGCTCGCTCAATCTTCCCCGGTTACCAAAGATCCCGGGCATGGAGACCTTCGAGGGGTCATCCTTCCACTCCGCACGCTGGCCGGGGGACCTGGATATCCGCGGGACCAGGTTCGCACTTATCGGCGCCGGCGCGAGCGGTTTCCAGATTGGCCCCGCCATCAGCGCGGAGGTCGACCACCTCACAATCTTCCAGCGCACTGCCCAGTGGATCCTCCCCAACAGGCTGTACCACACGTCGGTGCCACCCGGCGATGCGTGGGCGCTACGCCATCTGCCCTTCTACGGACGGTGGTACCGCTTCGTTATGACCTTCGCCGGCATCGCGGCGGGGACGGACATGTTCCGCATCGACCCCGAGCATGTCGACCCGACCCACCAATCGGTCAATGCGCTCAACGCGAGACGCGCGACGGCCCTGCTGGGATCGATGCGATCACTCGTCGGAGACGACCCGGAACTCCTCGAAAAGGTCATCCCGGACTACCCCGCGACGGGTAAGCGCATCCTGCAGGACGACGGCACCTGGTTGCGCTGCCTGCAAATGCCAAACGTCGAGCTGGTCCGGACGGGCATTGAGCGGGTCGTCCCTGACGGCGTCGTGACGGAAGATGGACGTCACTATCCGGCCGACGTCTTGTGCTATGCGACCGGTTTTCGGCACAACGAGTTCCTGGCATCGATGAACGTGATCGGGAAAAACGGCGTTTCGTTGCGTGACCAGTGGGGCGAGGAGCCCACGGCGTACCTCGGCATCACGATGACGAACTTCCCAAACCTCTTCTGCATCTACGGTCCGGGGACGAACCTAGCCTTTGGCGCAAGCCTCTTCTACCACGCCGAATTCCAAGTGCATTACGCGCTAGAGGCCATCCACGAGACGCTCACGTCCGATGCGCTGTGGGCCGAGGTGCGGGAGAAGGCGCACGACGACTATGCCGATCGGTACCAAAAGGAGATCGGGCAGCTGGTGTGGTCACATCCCTCGATCACCCATAGCCACTACAAGAACCGCCAGGGCAAGGTCTTTACCCTGTCACCGTGGCCACTTGACCTCTATTGGGAGTGGACCCGCCGAGTCGAGCGCGAGCACTACGAGTTCGGCTGATTTGCGCGCCGAACGGGGGCACCCACTGAACCACCTGTCGGTAGAGCCGTTTCTCGACTCGGAGCCAGGGCGGTGGTCCTGTTCGGGATCGTGGAATGACGCTGTTTCCTCTGGGAACATGTAGGTAGGCGACCTATTTGCCGGTTCGAATCCCCGGAGGAGGCACGCCAGACCGAGTTTTGTCGACGTGACGTGCAAGGAGGTCCGATGGCCAATCCCCATGGAGACGAACCATGTGGCGCGCTGCTCCTGATCGATTTCCAGGACGACTTCCTATCCGATAGTGGACGCATGCCAGTGGCTCGGAACCAGGTGAGCGGCGTGATTGCAGCGGCCTGCGCGGCGATCGAGCAATCCCAAGTAGCCGGAGATCTCGTTCTCAAGATCGGCAACGAATTCAGGCCGAGTGATGTCGTTGGGAATGCTCTTCGCCATCATGCCGTCATGGCGGGATCACCTGGTACGAAGTGGGATTCTCGGCTTGATGTTGCCGACGCCACGTACCTGGTCAAATGGAAGGGT
>DASXMT010000502.1:0-6504 GCA_036495505.1 Acidimicrobiales bacterium
GCGACAGTGGGGCACCAGCAGCACCGCGGCTGTGTACCAGGAATCCGTCGTAGACGTGCACACGCGGCTGCACGGCGTCGATGTATGTGACCATGCGAGCGGCCGACTGCGACTCACCTGCCGCGAGGAGCGTCTTCGGCGTGAGCCCGCCGAGGAGTTGCGCCGAGTCGTCCCGGATCGCTTGACCGGCTTGGGAGAAAATGTCGTAGGAGTAGCTGTCACCGGGATGCGAAAGCGACGCGTAGCGGGTCGGATCGCCGGGAGCCGGACACTGAAGAGAAGGAGGTGCTGTTGCAGAACACTTGAGCTGGTTCACCCCCTGCGCCTGGGCCGAGACACCTACCCAGGCGAACCCGTCGCGGATGAGTTCGTTGTGCGTCTGCGTCCAATCCGGATCGGCGTCGACCCCGCCGCTCACGTTGAGCCACTCAACGACGACGGTGCCGTTGAACTTCTTCGGGTCGCTCGGCCGGTAGACGACCGCACGAGTCGTATACGGAGCCGGTGTGCTCGGCGCGACGGTCCACTTGCCATCCGTCGTCAACGATCCCGACGGGGTGTAGGCGGTGGCCGTCCCGGTGAGGAAGAATTCGGACTGCTGGTAGCCGACCTGAGCGAGATCGAACCCGTTGAGGTTCGCCGGCAGGATGGCGCCGGAGCCGCCGGTGACAGGTCCTGAGACCGTTGGGCTCGCTGCCGATGCGGCCGCTCCCCCGACGCTCGCCGCGATCCCGACGGGCAGGGTGGCCGCGAGAAGGGCAATCCCCGCGAGCACCGTTATGTGGTGTCGGCGCGGGCGCAAAACGGAACCTGAGCGCATGAACCCCCCAGTCTCTGGAATATGACGACCTGGACAAAGCCGATGACGTTCGCTGAATTTGACATTAGAATCGGAACATGTCGGCGTCAAGAGGCATGGCGCTCGGACACCTTCCCGAACTCTCTGTCTGGTCCTCGATCACCGGGATGTCTCGATTCGGGTCGCGCTAGCTCCGACCGATTGCCCCGCAGGTTTGCAGCTGGTCGACGCCTCCCGGTTTGCGTCTGGCAGGTTGGGCTTGGACAAGGTTCCTCCATCTCTGCTCGCACCACTGCCTGGCTGCGTTCTCACCACCTGGATTGCAGGCGGTGATGACGACAACGACTTGATCAGCCCCAAGTCCAACGGAGGTCTTGGAACCCCCCCTTTCTGAATGGCGCTCACCATCGTCGCCAACTGGGAATCAACCTCATGGAGGCACGTCAGTGAATACGGGGAGGGCCTGAACTCGACAACAACGCTCAGGTCTGGGGGGTATGCCGATCTCGATTGTCTTACTCCTGAGGTTCGGCTTCACATCGATTCAGTATCGCCAGCGTGGCCTCTCGGGTCGCAACGCTCTGCAGTCGGACCTCTTCTCAGAACTTCGGGCGTGAGAGGATCCCACAGATGCCTTACTCGCGGCTGGCGTTGGCGTCGGAGGAGCGTGGTGGCTCGGAGAGGCGCACGGCGCTCGCGACCAGCCACCGCCGGACGGTGGCCAGTTCGATCTCTGTGTAGTCATCTTCGACGGCGCTTTCGAGGTCGTCCACGAGCGGACGCGTCTGCTCGACGAGTTGCTTCCCTTCCTCAGTGAGAAACACCTGGCGGACTCGACGATGAACAGGATGGTCCTGACGGGCCACGAGATTCTGTGATTCGAGCGTGTCCAGCACGCCGTTCATCGATTGCGGGCTCTGCTTACACATCCGAGCCAGGTCGGAGGCACTTGCTCCAGGCTCGCGCGTAAGCACAGTGATCACTGAGTAGAGGCTCAGGGATAGCCCAAAATCGCGCAGTAGGGTGTCGGCCGCGGATCGGAAAGTGATCGCCGCCTGTTGGAGCAGATAGCCGATGTGGCCCTCCTCGCCCCTGAATCCTTTCCCCACAGCCGGTCCTTGCACACGCCCACCCTAGCGGAATTGAAGTAACCTGCTTAGTTATCAGGTAGTTGACATACTAACAGGAACTTGTCATAGTCACAGTACTGCTTCAATTGCTCCCGAGGAGTCGTAAAGATGGCCAAACAGACGCCTATCCCGCAAGGCACCGCGACTCCAGGGCGCAAGGAGACCCGAGCCAAATGTCGCCGTAGCGGACTTCAGCATCGTGAGCTGCGACTCGAGAGGTCGCTCGATCGGCACCTGAGAGCCTTTTGGCGCAGTGAGAGCCGGGCTTGGCGAGAAATGGTCCTGGCCATGCTCAACGATGTCCCGTCCAGCGGCCGGTTCATCGATGAGGTGGCGTTGCATCCTCGCATAGCCGCCACCGCTGCCGAGATCAGGTTCAGCGACTCCAGGCGATTGATTGTCGGCAATTGTCAGCCAGCGGCGGTCGTTGAGCTAGCCCAGCATGTCCTGCGAGAAGACGTCATGTTGACCTATGCCCACTACCCGGGCCCGTTCTACGCATTGAACTTCTTTGGATCCGAGAGGGCATTCTGCTTGTTAGCCGGGAAGGTCCTCGTGGAGTGCTGATGTTGCTCGTCGCCACGCTGTTCACGGGCAGGTTCAGACCGGAAGATCACTCAGCCTTCGTGGCACTGGATCGGTCGTTCCGGAAAATTACATCGAGACGGAGATTCGTACAATGAAACGAGAAGACCGACTACGAGAGGCGGAGATTCGCCTGTTCACCGATTGCGGATTGCGGCCGGACGAGTCTTACCTGGACCTGGTGGACTCCGGCGTCCGCCTGCGGGTCCTCGGCGTTGGCTCCGGTCAGCCCTTGGTGGTGTTTCATGGCGTGACTCTCGCTGCGGCTATCTGGGCTCGCTGGGTGGCCACCTTGCCGGGGTACCGAGCTCATCTGGTCGAGTTACCCGGCCATGGGCTGTCCGGCCCGTTCACGTATCGAGCCGGTTCCGTTCGGGACCACGCCGTGCGCCTCCTCGACGAGATCTTCGATGCACTCGACCTGCCCAGCGCGCCGGTCGTCGCTCACTCGCTAGGGGGGATGTTTGCCTTGTGGCACGCTGCCGATCGACCTGGACGAATTGCGTCACTCGTTGTCATCGGTGAGCCGGCGGTGGCGCTGCCTGGGGTGCGGGTGCGGATGCCCCTATCTGCCATGACGGTGCCAATTCTCGGACCAGCCATGCTTCGCAGCCCCACGCCCGAGCGGATCTTTCGTCGATTGCTAGGTCAGGGCCTCAGTCCTGCCGCGGCAGCAGACATGCCCGACGAGCTGGTCGAAGTCCTTCGCATGGCCGTCAGACGAAAGGGCAATGCGCGAACGGTTGCTTCACTCATGCACGCAATCAACACATTCCGCCGGCCGAGGCCCGACAGCGTCATGAGCGACGAGGATCTGGGTCGGATCTCGGTGCCGACGATCTTCTGCCTGGGAAGGAGCGATCCGTTCCTACGGCCAGCCGAAGCGCGGCCCTCGATCGCCAAGATCCGGTCGGCTCGGCTCCACGAAGTCGACGGCGGCCATGGCCCTTGGTTGGAGAATCCAGGCACTTGTGCTGCGGTGGTCACCGACCACCTCAAAGCAACTGGATTCGCGCCTGTCTTTGATGTGGCGTCTTGAATACTCTGACGAATCGGCTGACGAGTGGAGCGCTCATCGGTCTCGCCGGCCTCCACGTGGCGTGGGGTTTGGGATCAGCCTGGCCGTTTGCCGAGAGAAGCCGATTGGCGGATTCAGTGGTCGGGACGAAAGCGGTTCCACCTCCGTTGGCATGCTTTACCGTCGCCGCCGCGCTGGCCGCCGGAAGCGCTCTCGTCCTGAACGTGCCCACGTTGCCTTCACCTCTGCGGCGGTCCGGGCTGATTGTCATGGCTGGCGCATTCGGCGCTCGAGCCATATTGGGTTTTGTCGGAAAGACGGAGGTCATTTCGCCAGGGAGTACGTCTGATCGGTTCGTCAGCCTCGATCGAAGGTTTTACGCGCCCTTATGTGTCGGACTTGCCATTGGATCTCTTACCGAAGTCATGAGTCATGGGTCCGATCGCTGAGGCAGACGAAATAGGTTGCTCCCTCACGTCCTGATGGACCACGTGGAGTCCGTGGCCGCCCACGAGGCGAGATCCTCATAAAGGCGCGTTCCCCAGCTGTCCTGGTCAGGGCCCTGCGAATCGCAGGGCCCCAGGCCTGCGATAGGGATGCATTGTCCGCCTTTTGCCTCACGGTCCAGACGGGGAGGCCCTTTGACAAGGGATTTCCCACGCCGCGCCCCCTATGCTCTGGCCCGTGAGTTCTATGCACTCGTATCAGGGTGGGTCATCCTGGGGGCGCCGCTTCGGAATTGCCGTGCTTCTCGTGGTGGCCCTCGCCGTGGCCGGATACATCGGATCGGTCGTGGGTCCCCACTTCAAATCCAACGCCTCCGCGGGCTCGGCGACCACGACGACGTCGACACATCCTTCGTCGACGACAACGACGGCCGTCCCCCACGCCAGTGTGAAGGTACTGGTAGCCAACGGAACGCAAGAGGCCAACACCGCCGCCCACTTCTCCCAGATACTTCAGCAGCAGGGGTGGAACGTCCAAACTCCGACCAACTCCACGGCCCCGGCGACCACGACGTCGGTGTACTACGCCGCGTTCTGGCAGCAGTCGGCGACGCAGATCGCTTCTGAGCTGGGGGTGCCGGCGACAGCGGTGCAGCCGTTGACCTCGTCGGTGCCTGTGGCCAACACCACGGGGATGGAGGTGGTCGTCGTGATCGGATCCGACCTGGCCGGCACCGGCTTCCCGGCCACCACTGTTCCGACCAGCACCGCCCCGACCAGCACCGCCCCGGCCCCGACCACGACGCGTCCGAAGGCGTAGAAGGCTGCATCTCGAGCTGGGTCCCGGCGCCGACCGGAAGCTCTGGTCAGCCGGCCAGGATCTTCTGGACGAGCACGAGATCCCGCCAGGTGCCCCGGAGCTGACCCACCTGGGACAGCCGCCCCACCTCGATGAAGCCGGCTCGCTGGTGGAAGCGAAGGGAGCCGTCGTTGCCCGCATCCAGGGCTGCCACCATGACATGGACCCCGACCGAGCGAGCCCGGTCCTCCAGTGCTGCCAGTACCACGGTGCCGACCCCGCGTCCCCTGGCGTCGGGACGGACATGGATCGAGTGCTCGATCGTTCCTACGTAGCCGGGCAAGGTTCGAAAGGGTCCCCAGGCGGCGAAGCCGAGCACTCCGGAGGCATCCCAGGCCACCACCACAGGCTCGCTCGCTGCCCGCTTGTCGGCGAGCCACCGCCGGCGGTCGGAGACCGAGACGGGCTGGTCGCTCCAAATCGCCGATGTCGTCGCCAACACGTCGTTGTAGATGGACGCGATCCCGTCGACGTCGGCGTCCAACGCCTCTCGGACCAGGATGTCTTCGGTCATGGATGACGCCCGTTACAAGGTGGGGCCGAATCCAGCGATGAACTCGAGGGTCGAGGCATCGAGGGCCCGTCGGTAGAAGCAGGTCCGTCGGGACGTGCCATCCGAAGTGACGGTGTGACAGGCACCGCCGGTTCGGGGGCGAACCAGGTACAAGAGTGCGTTCTGCTCGCAGTTCACGCGGACATCGAGGAGGTCGAGCACGTCCCCGGACGTCGCCCCCTTGATCCAGAGCTCGTCTCGGGAGGCCGACCACAAGACAGCCCGTTTCGAGCGGAGCGCCTCGTCGAGGGCGAGGTCGTTGGCGTAGCCGACGAACAGCACTTCGTGGGAGTCCCCGTCCTGGAGGACCACCGGGATGAGCGCGTGGGTGCTCCGAGCGGCGCTACGCACCTTCTCGAAATCGATCCGGGCCTCCGTTCCCTCTTCGAGCGGGTTCATCGATCCATACTCGCAGCTCCGGGTGTCCACGACGTCCCAGCTGCCTGTCGTCACCCACCCCCAGGACCTATGCCCATGTGCCGAGGAACGTCCCGTGATACGCCCGGCTCGGGTTCGAAGTCGTGGCCGACACGTGGCCGACGCGGAGCTCTCCTAGGGCTTCTTCGGATCCGCGAAGGCGAAGACGTTGGCAGCCTGGCCGCGGGTGATCATGCGTCGACCGTTGGTGAGTTGACCGGCTCCACTTTCCGGAATTCCCTGCTGAGACCGGTGTGAGTTTCGGCTGTGCCTGAGGCACCGGTGTCATGTAGCGTCTCGACGTACATCCGACCTACTCATAACTGGGGGATCCACATGGAGTTCGGGCTATTCATTCAGGGGTACACGCCCAATTTTCGCCGGGAGGTGGACCCCGAAGCCGAGCATCACGCCTTGATGGATGAGCTCGAGGTGGTCCAGGCGGCCGACAAGGCCGGGTTCAAGTACGTCTGGGTCACCGAGCACCACTTCTTGGACGAGTACTCCCACCTGTCGGCGAATGACGTGGTCCTCGGCTACCTGGCCCACGCCACCGAGCGCATCCACTTGGGCTCGGGCATCTTCAACCCGCTACCCCAGGTCAACCACCCGGCCAAGGTGGCCGAGCGGGTGGCCATGCTCGACCACCTGTCCAACGGGCGCTTCGAGTTCGGCACCGGGCGGGGTGCGGGCAGCC